>JAAZLZ010000261.1 GCA_012799075.1 Bacillota bacterium | reverse complement strand
GCCACAGGAGAGATTGGCCCATTCAAGATCGTTTCGGAAGGGAGCATTGCTGCCGGTGTCAGGCGAATTGAAGCCCTCACCGGGTTTGGAGCCTTGAGCTATCAACAAGAGCGGGAGGCCCTTCTTGAGGAGGCGGCCATTAGACTAGAGACAAGCCCTGATCAAATCCTGACGGACATTGACCGGATGCTAGAAGAAAAGGAAGAGCTGTCTCGGAGCCTGTCGCAGCTGCAGAAGTTTGCCATTCGGGCCAAAGGGGATGAGCTCTTGGCCCAGGCTGAACATGTCAACGAGATCAATCTGCTGGTGACCCGGGTGGAGGATACCGACATGGAGGTTCTTCGTCAAATGGGCGATTACCTAAGGGATCGATTGCAGCCAGGGGTCGTCGTTCTCGGGTCATCTAATGGGGACAAGGTGATCTTGTTGGGTATGGCCAGCAAGGAAGTGGTTAGCCGGGGTATTCATATGGGTGAAGTCATCAAGAAGACGGCGCAAGTAGTCGGTGGAGGCGGCGGCGGACGACCCGATATGGCTCAAGCCGGAGGGAAAAACCCGCAGAAATTGGATGATGCCTTGAGGACCGCCAAGGAAACCGTTCGGAAGCAAGTTGGGGAAAAGGTTGGGCGACAGTAAAGGGATTTCGCCACATGTGACGAAATGTCAACTTGAAACTAGCAGGAAATTCGCCGGCGGGAGGGTGATGGGAATGATAAAGGGACCCCAGGATGAAACCATGTTGTTCCATGTGGGGCCGGAAAAAGACACCGAAGCTGGGCGAATCCTAAGGGAGGTCTACCATGCCCTTGAGGAAAAGGGGTATAACGCGGTTAACCAGCTGGTAGGCTATTTGTTGTCGGGAGATCCAACTTATATCACCAGCCACCGCAATGCACGGGCTTTGATCCGGGAGATTGAACGGGACGAACTCCTGGAGGAGTTGGTTCGCCACTATTTGGCAACCTTAGCAAGCCCACAACAAAAGTAGTCTCGAAACAATAGTTCGCTGGGAACCATGAAGGGTCCAACGGAGGACTTTGACCATGGTTTTTGTATTTAGGAAGGTGTCTTTTTGGAAAAGCGCTTGTTAGGCAAGAAATGGGTGTCACGACTTTGCTTTGGCTCCCTGGGCCTAGGACCCCTGCACAATAGTCTGTCAGTCAAAGAAGGTGCAGCTCTACTGAGGGAGGCCTTTGAGCGGGGGGTCAATTTCGTTGACACGGCAGAACTCTACGGCACATACCCCCATATTCGCGAAGCCTTGCGGGGGTACCATGGGGAGGTGATAATCGCCACCAAATCCTATGCCAGCGGTTACGAGGAGATGGCTCAGAGTGTGGAGAGGGCCAGGCAGGAGCTTGATCGTGATGTCATCGAGATTTTCCTTCTCCATGAGCAAGAGTCCAGCCATACTTTGCGGGGTCATGCTCCGGCCATAGAGTATCTGATGGAGGCCAAGGAACGAGGTCTTGTTGGAGCAATTGGCATTTCGACCCACACGGTGGCGGGGGTCCGCGGGGCGGCGACCCACCCCCAGATGGAGATCATCAGTCCGCTGATCAACCTTTCCGGGGTGGGGATCGTTGATGGGAGCCGTGAGGATATGTTATCAGCAATGGAATTCGCTGCTTCCATGGGTAAAGGTCTTTATGGAATGAAGCCCCTGGGAGGGGGACACTTAAGCGGGAAGGTCGAGTTAGCCCTTGAATTTGTTCTTTCCATACCCACCCTGGCATCGGTGGCTTTAGGGATGAAAAGTCGGGCGGAGTTGATGATGAACCTGAGTGTTTTCACGGGGAAGCCTGTTCCCGAGGAAATTCGGCAAGCGGTGGCGTCAGTGGATCGACAGCTGCATATTGACGATTGGTGTACGGGATGCGGCTCCTGCGTTGAGGCTTGTCCTTCTAAAGCTTTACGGGTTGTTGATGGTCGCTGTCAGGTGGATCGGGCCAAGTGTGTTCTTTGCGGCTATTGCGGGGCGGCCTGCCCGGATTTTGCCCTGAAAATCGTCTAGGGGGTCCTCATGCGTATCCTTGCCTTAGATGTAGGGACAAAGACAATCGGTGTGGCGGTATCCGACCCGTTAGGGCTCATCGCCCAGCCGGTGGAGACGATCCAGCGTGGAAAGCGGGAGCTGACGCGTCTTATGGAGTTGATCGAGGAATACGACGTGGAAGAAATTGTTGTCGGTCTGCCCCGTCGGACGGATGGCAGCCTGGGTCCCGAAGCAAGGTATGTCCAGGAGTTTGCCAGTCGATTAGAATGCAAACTTAAGGCCGGATGGCCTTCAGTCGATATTGTTTTCTGGGACGAACGGTTTACGACGGTTCAAGCGGAGAGGGTGCTCTTGGAGGCTGACGTGAGCCGGGCTGGACGACGGGAGGTTGTCGACCAGGTGGCGGCTGGGTTTCTTTTACAAAGCTACCTGGACCGCCGAATTAAGACCCATCCTTGCGGGAAGGATAAGCAGGACCAATTCAAACTTGTCAAGAGGCGAGGTGCGGTGATGAATGAGGAGACGATTGTCCTAGTCGATGAAGAGGGGTTAGAGCACAACTTTACCCTTTACCGGATCTTGGAAGTGGATGATGTTCGCTACGCCCTGCTAGTCCCTGAGGAAGAACCCGATGAGGGAATAGTTGCTTTTCGTCTCGAGGTCGATGAGGATGGGGAAGATGTGCTAGTCATGGTCGAAGAGGACGACGAGTTCGATAGGGTGGTCAGTGCCCTGGAGGAAGACGACTGGGGAGAGGAATGGGAGGAGTAGGAACTCCACCAAAAACATTTTTAGGGTGTGGGATGTACCATGTCGACACAACCACAGACCAAGGAAGTTCTAATCTTTGAGCTCTATGAGGGCCTGTGCCGCCATTGGCATCGATGGATGCGTCAATTTGTCTATGGTGGGATTGTGACCATGGTTGCCTGCACGTTGTCTGCTTCCTACTTTTTGCTGCCGATGGAAGGGGATCTCCATGCAGTCAAACGACTTGTGGAGATCCCGGTAGGGAGTACGGGCCGAGATGTGGCCAAGCTGCTTCACGAAGCTGAGGTCGTCCGAGACCCCCAGGCGTTTGCCATGTTTGCACGGTTGCTGGGCTTCGATAGTGATCTGAAAGCCGGCTATTACCTGTTTTCCCCCGGCATGACCCCCCTGCAAATCCTAACGCATATTCAGCAGGGCAATGTGGTAACCAAAAGGGTTACAATTCCTGAGGGGTTCAATCTGGAGGAGATTGCCAGTCTCCTTGCTCGGATGGGACTGGCAGATGAAGGACGATTCTTGCGTTTCGCCAGGGACAAGAGGCTCGTGTACGGGGACAGCTGTCCGATTGATATGCCCGTTGATACTCTGGAAGGCTATTTGTTTCCGGATACCTACCGGTTTGCCAAAGGACAGCGGGAAGAAGAAATCATCAAGGTTATGGTTAATCGCTTCTTGGAAGTGGCGACCCCCCTTTACGAAGGTTATGGGGGGCCGATGACTTTCCATGAGGTGGTTGCTTTAGCCTCCATCGTGGAAAAAGAAGCCATCTACGATCGGGAGAGGCCGGTGATTGCAGGGGTTTTCCTTAATCGACTACGGATTGGGATGCGTTTACAAGCGGACCCGACAGTTCGGTATGTGGTTAGTGAACCCCGCAGCAGGGTGCTTTATCGAGACTTGGAAGTGGAGTCGCCATACAATACCTATCGTTATCCGGGTTTGCCTCCGGGACCCATTGCCAGCCCTGGCTTGGCCTCAATCAGGGCGGTAATTAAGCCTGCAGATGTTGACTACATGTATTTCATCGCCCGTGGGGACGGGACCCACTATTTTAGTTGTACCTTTGCGGAACATGTTGCTGCCCGCCGACGTTTCGGATATTGAGGAGAGATAACCGGTGAAAAGGCCTGAACTTTTGGTTCCCGCCGGGAACCTGGAGAAAGCTCGGGTGGCGTTGGCCTATGGGGCCGATGCCATTTACTTAGGAGGCCAGCAATTTGGCTTGCGGGCTAGGGCCGGCAACTTTACCTTAGACGAAATCGAAGTCATCGTGGGGGAAGCCCACCGGCGGGGTGTGAAAGTCTACGTTACGGTCAACATTTTTGCTCGCAACCGCCACTTGCCGGCCTTGCCAGTGTATATTGAGGAACTGGCAGCTTTGAAGGTGGACGGCCTAATTGTTGCCGATCCGGCCGTTTTCAGTCTGGTCAAGCGTCATAGCCCTTTACCCATCCATATCAGCACCCAAGCGAATGTGACCAATTGGGAGGCGGTTTTGTTCTGGGAGCATTTGGGGGCTTCTCGGGTCAATCTTGCCAGGGAGCTGACCCTCGACGAAATCGCCGCCATTGGCAGCCGGGTCAGCCTGGAGCTGGAGGGCTTCGTCCATGGGGCCATGTGTCTGGCCTATTCGGGACGCTGTCTGTTATCTGCCCAAATGATTGGGCGATCGGCTAATCTGGGGGATTGTGCCCAGTCTTGCCGCTGGTCCTACGCGCTGATGGAAGCCAAACGTCCGGGTGAATACTACCCTGTCGATCAGGAGCCTGAAGCAAGCTACATCATGAATTCCCGAGATCTTTGCATGATTGAGCATATCCCGGATCTTCTCCGGGCTGGTCTGGACAGCTTAAAAATCGAAGGCCGGATGAAAAGCGTCCACTATGTTGCCACGGTAACTAAGACCTATCGAGAGGCCCTGGACGCTTACCTGGCAAACCCAGACGACTACCAAACAAACCAGGCCTGGATTTTGGAGTTGGACAAAGTCAGCCACCGGCCGTATAATACCGGCTTTTACTTCGATTCCCAAGGCCCGGGACAGGCTGTTAAGAGTCGTCAAAGCATACGCTCCGCCGACTTCTTGGGTGTAGTGGAAGGCATCCACCAGAATGGAGCCTTGGTGGGCGTACGCAACCACATCCGCAGTGACGAGGAGCTCGAGATCCTAGCGCCAACGGGCCCGCCATGGAGTCAGCAGATCCTGCTCTACAGTCTGGAAGGCGATCCTCTTTTAGCTGCCCATGCGAATGACAAGGTGGTTGTGCCCTTAGACAAGGTTGAACCATACTCCATTCTTCGGCGACTGAGAGTTGAAGCTGGCAAAAGGTAAGTCCCGGAATAGATGCAAAAGGTGGAGCAGGAGTTTGCCTTTACTTCACGAAAATTACCCCAGGTGATTATGGTGAGTAGAGCCTATCTGTTTACTGGTTATGCCAGGCTTCCTGCAGGGATAGCCGCAGGTGAGCTTTATCGGGTGGTCAGCCTGGGCGTGAAGGTGGACGCCGAGGGGCGGATTCTGGCTGCCGACTGCACCTTGGCTACCCAGCTGTCGAGGGAGTTCTTTGCTGGTCTTTTGGTGGGCAACAATCTTCTCACCGAAATGGATAAAATAGTGAAGCTGATTGAAGAACACTATCATGGGGATGCCCAGCGGGCTTTGATTGCCGCATTGCGGGTTGCCGGTGAGAAGTGTCTTGCTTACTTCAATCAAATCTAATCGCCGTCGTCTTTGCGGGGGTAAAAGCAGCCCTTTTATCCTGTGGAGCAAAGTTTGGCCCGGTGGATATCCCCGGGTCTTTTGTATTGTTGGAGGGAGACGAAATAGGGAAGTAAGAGCTCAAAGGAGGCAGTGCAATTGGCAAAAGCTGGTGTTTATCAAGATTTCTTGACTACCCTTGGCCATCAGGAACCAAGTCGGGTGCCCGTTGCCGTTTGGAACACCCGAAGTGCGTTGGTGAGGGTGCCGGGGGCAAAAAGACTGCTCGATTACTATCAAGACGTTGAGATTAAACTGCGTTCTCAGTTGTTCCCGTTAGATAGGTTTGACGACTGCTTGATTATCCCCGGGGTATGGCCCGATTACGGTGTTGCCCTCGAGGCTTCTGCCTTTGGCTCACCAATTCGTTGGTCGGACGATAATCCGCCCCAGGCCATGCCCTACATGGAACAGGTTGCCGATTTCAAGAAGATGAAGCCCATCGATCCCAGGGAGGATGGGCTCATGCCCAAGGCATTGAAAGAGTACCGATACATGCTCGATAACCTGGATCGAAAGTATGTGGACAGGGTCGGTTACTTGGATGGTTGTGCGGTGACGACGGGTCCCTTGGAAGTGGCTGCGGCCATGGTAGGCCATACCAAACTTTACGTAGCATTCTACGACGATGTCCAGCTGGTTCATTCCTTCCTGGAGTTCATCACCGACGGGATTATCAGGTACCTAAAGGCGCTGGAGGCAATTGCGGGGGAGCTTAAGCTGGTGGCCATGATCGAGCATGTCCCCGGGCAAATTTCTCCTGAGCATTTCAATGAGTATGCCGTACCCCATATCAGCCGAATCTTTGGGGAATTCCCCAGGGCAATTAAGCTTTACCATAACGAGGATGGTCTTAGCCACATTCTTGAGGATTTGCCCAAACTTGGCTCAGACATGTGGCATTTCGGTGATGTCGATCCCGCCGAGGCAAAAGCCGCGGTGGGCAGCGCCCTGACTTTACTAGGCAATCTCCATCCTCTGAGGGTTCTATTGGAGGGCACCCCAGCCCAGGTGACCGCGAAGGCCAAGGAATGCATCAAGAATCTTGCTGCTGGAGGGGGCTGTGTCCTTTGTTCAGGAGGGGGCCTGGCCCCGGGCACATCTTTGGAGAATGTTGAAGCGATGATCAGTGCGGCTAGAGGGTAGTTGAATTGCCGATTGCGACGATTTCCCAAGATGGGGTCGTCGCTTTGTTATTTGTTGGCAGGAGAACAACTAATCTTGTCGAAAGAAAAAAGAACTCAGGTGTTCCGGTGATCTGAAGAATTGGGGTGGATTGAGTGGAGCCATTGCAGGCCGACAAATTGTCGGTAAGGGTATGTGAGCGGCTTGAGGCTTACATTAAGGAAAATGAGCTTATGCCGGGGGATAGGCTGCCCACCCAAAAAAAGCTTGCCCGACTCTTGGGTATTAGCATGTCCTCCCTTCGGGAGGGTCTGCAATACGCGGAGGCGCTAGGGTTGGTCAGAACAAAGCAAGGGTCCGGGACCTTTGTTCAGGAACCCTCTGTGGATAGCCTTTTCTTATCTCAACAGGCAACGACCCTAACCAAAGTAATGCTATTGAATGACAAGGAATGGTCCGATCTGCTGCAGATGCGAGGGATTCTGGAAACTGCTGCCGCGGCCCTAGCGGCAGAGCGAGTCGGTGCTGAGGACCTCAGACTCTTGCATAGGCAAATCGACCTAATGAAAAAGCATAAAGATAACAAGGAAGCCTTCGCCGAGGCAGATATCGTTTACCACGAGATTCTTGTCCGAGTAGTTGGTAATTCGATTTTAGAACAAGTCTTCACAAACATGAGAGACCTTATCCGCCGACATCAGCTGATGATTTTGGATCTTCCTGGGGAGGGAGACAAGTCCATTGTCGACCATCGGGAGATTTACCAAAGACTATTGGAGCGGGATGGGCCGGGAGCACAAAAGGCCATGGAGAAACATCTAAGACATACCACGCGTCTGGCTAAAGAAATATTGGGGGAGGAGGTGGAAACGTAAGCTGTTGTTTGCTGGGAAGAGAATCGGGTGAATTTTGAGGAAGGACGGTGAGGGAAGTGAAAAGGAGGATGCCGTTTGTGATAATTGGGTCTTACTGAGTCCAAGGAAATGTATCGACAAATAAATCCAAACTTGCCTTTTAATGGCAGGGATATGTAAGTATTTGGCGAATAATGTCTATAAGATTCGGAGTTAAATACTAACGGACAAGCGTCCAGGAAAGGATGGTTTATGCAGACGAGAAAAGCAGCATTTTCAGATGACGGAATGCTCCAGAGGTCACTTTTGCCGAAGAAAGGGGTAAATTCGATGAAACGCACGTCTTTGTTTGCTATCGCGATCGCTGTACTATTGACCGCTACTTTGCTTTTTACCGGGAGTGTTCTTGCCAAGACCATCACGGCCAAATTCGGCCATGGAAATAACACGTCCGATGCCCGCCACAAGGGTGCATTAAGATTCGCTGAACTGGTTGCAGAGAAGACCAATGGAGCTATCGAAATCCAAGTTTTTTCAGACGCCTCTCTTGGTTCAGACGAGGACATGGTGGAACAGTTGCAGCTTAACATTTCCCAGTTTGCAGCTCCCGGTGTTGGGACAATTTCCCCTCTGGCACCGGACTTAAATTGCCTTGAGATGCCTTTCTTGTTTAGCTCCTTCGAACAAGCTTGGGCGGTATTGGATGGACCCATTGGTGAGCGCCTGGTAGAATCCCTGCCGGCACAGGGAATAAGGGTATTGGCTTTCTGGGAAAACGGATTCCGCAATATGACCAACAACCGTCGTCCGATTGAAAAGCCAGAAGATCTACAAGGAATCAAAATGCGCGTTCCGAACTGGGAAATGTCAATTGCTACTTTTAAAGCCTTAGGAGCACAAGTTACACCGATGGCTTGGCCAGAAGTCTATCTCTCTCTTCAACAAGGGACCATCGATGGTCAGGAAAACCCCTTAACAGGGATATATAATCCTGGTTTATACGAGGTGCAGAAGTATCTTTCCATTACTCGCCACCAATACTCCCCCCTGCCACTTTTGATTAGTGAGCGGTTCTGGCAGTCACTTTCTCCTGAACATAAAAAGGCAGTCATGGAGGCCGCCCATGAGGCGAAGACATACCATCGTGGTCTCATTGCTGCTGACGATGAGTCCTTGGAAGCTGAATTGGAAAAGAGAGGAATGGTAATAAACCGGCCTAATACCGAACCCTTCCGAATCAAGGTCCAGTCTGTGTATGAGCAGTACGGTGATCGCTTTGGGGACATAGTGGAGGAAATCCTTTCCTATCAATAAAGATAAAATCATTATTCGCGGGGCGGTTAAATCCGCCCCCTTCAAATGGGGGTTAATATTGAACACCTTGCTTTTTCTGTGGACTAATTTTGAAATGGTTGTCTGCGCTTTGTCGCTAACAGTTATTACCATTACCCTGTTTGCTGGAGTCATCTGTCGTTATTTTACAACCCATTCTATTGTTTGGATCGAGGAGGTAGCCCGTTTTGCTTTGATTTGGCTTACCTTCTTCGGGGCAGCGTGGCTCACCAAGAATCGTTCTCATATCCGTCTGGACAGCTTGGAGAAAGTACTGCCCCCGAGAGTCAACAAGGCTCTAGACCTAATAATTACTGTGATGGAAGTGGTTTTTGCCTGTTACTTAGTTATCGTTGGTCTGAGAATGGTTAGGCTAACATGGCTGAAACCCACCCCTTCTCTTCAGGCACCCACAGGAGCTGTCTATCTATCAATACCTCTGGCAGGTATTTTAATGATTATCCACAACATAAATCACTTTACAAGACTTTTAAGGCAGAAAAATCATTCATCAGAGGAGCCTTGTCAATGATCGCAGCATTGTTGCTAAGTTTTGCCGTATTGATTCTAATCGGGATGCCAATTGCCAGTGCCCTGGGAATTAGTTCTCTCTTTTATTTCTTGCTGAATGGTGGAATTCCTATAGAGGCTATCGTTCAGCGCATGATGAAGGGGGTTGATTCTTTTACTCTTCTGGCAGTGCCCCTTTTTATCTTGGCGGGTTCATTAATGAATAGTGGGGGTATTGCAAAACGTATTTTCAACTTTGCTCGTACGTTGGTTGGCCATATTCCTGGGGGACTAGGCCATGTGAATATCTTGGCTAGTATCATTTTTGCAGGTATGTCGGGGGCGGCTGTGGCTGATGCCGCAGGTCTAGGCAAAGTTGAAATCGAAGCCATGGTCAAAGAAGGATATGATCCTGAATTCAGTGCAGCAGTTACTGCCGCTTCATCGACCCTCAGCCCGATTATCCCACCTAGTATTGGCGGGGTGATCTATGCTGTGTCTACCAATCAGTCTGTTGGTGAACTTTTCATGGCTGGAATTTTCCCAGGTTTAGTTATGGCCGTGACGATGATGATAGGTACAACGATCATATCAATTAGAAGGAACTACCCACGATATGAGCCTTGTTCAATTGGGCAAATCGCTGATTCCCTAAAGGGTGCGCTGTTGCCCTTGATAATGCCCCTAATTATCCTACTCGGAATTTATGGAGGCATATTTACACCCACGGAAGCCTCCGTGGTTGCAGTTGTTTACGCTCTTTTCATTGGTGTCATAGTGTACAGGGAACTAGATCTAAAGTCTTTATGGACAGTCTGCAAGGACACGATTCAGAGTTGCGCCATGGTAATGTATATCATCGCCACCGCTTCTGTCTTTTCCTGGATTCTTATCTATGAACGGGTACCTATATCGGTTACCAATTGGATGTGCTCTTTTTCCAGGGAACCGGGGGTAATTATGCTTCTACTGATTATTATGTACATCATTCTGGGTACCTTTATGGAAGCGTTAGCAATTCAGATGCTAACAGTACCTATCGTGTTCCCTATCATTACCGAAGTAGGTATTGATCCCATCCATTTTGGGATTGTAATGTTAGTTGGCCTCATGATTGGGGTAATTACCCCTCCTGTCGGGGTATGTCTGTTTGCTGTTACAGAAATTGCCAAAACCTCTATAGCTAAAGTGAGCAGGGAATTGGTGCCGTTTTATGTAGCCCTGGTTATTGCGCTTCTCCTCATTGCATACATTCCAGCTATTTCCCTAACGTTACCCCGACTCATGATGCAATGACGCTTACTGGAGAAGGGGCTTGGAGAGGAAAACCCATGTTTCTATGGAAGTGGCCTAATGCTTAGTTCATTAGTCCATGGGTGGAGTTGGCTCGTAGTGACTCTCACCCCATGGTGTTTTGCTTGTTTATGGCCACTTCCTCGGGATAAGTGTGGGCTAAGCTCGAGCGAACCACTCTAACCAAAGGACTCGTTCTGTGTCTTATGAGAGTCAGTCTAGATTAGCGTTCACCACTTAACGGTTGGTTAAGGAGATTAGGATAAAAGCTAAGGGGTGTTCTACTCATGGAAATGAAAGAACTAGTGCATAGAGTAAAGGACATTGCTGAGCAGTCTAGTCGTAAGGAGACTCCTGGAACGCCAGTGTACGTAGGCTTGGCCAGGCCATGGTTTGCTGATCGATTTGGTGTAGATCTAGTTCAATATTTCACCGACGCTGAGCTTTGTTTGCGCACCCAGCTGATGGCGAAGATCTTCAAGTATGACCATGTGCCCGATGATAATGTCATCAAGCCGGTTGTTGGTCTTGATTTTGCCACTACCTTGGAAGCATCTTTGTTTGGGGTGGAACCGATTTATCGACCGGGACAGGAACCGTGTTTTGGGGCTCCTGTAATCAAGGAAAAAAGCGACTTGGACAGATTGGAGCTCCCTGATTTTTATAGTGGCGGCATGATGCCTCAAGTCCACCGTATGTACGCAAGGATGCAGGAATTGGTTGACGGTGAGTTGGAGATAAGCTTTCCTGGCTGGGCCAGGGGCCCGTGGAGTGTAGCCTGCATGCTGCGGGGTTTTACTGAGATCTACATTGACCTGATGGAGGATCCCGACTTTGTTCATCGTCTAATGCAGTTTCTCGTCAAGGCCAAGCTCCACTATGAACGGGAGCGGGCGAACTTTTTGGACGTGGACATGAAAGAACAGCCGACTTGGAAGTATATTTATATGGACTATCGAGAGGTGGGGCCTTCGGACCTGTATAACGATGAGGTGGATGGAGCCTTATTCTCTGTGGATACATACCGCGAATTCATCTTTCCCTATGAAAAGCAGCTTGCGAAGTCTTATGGGGGTTGTCGATACTATCATAGTTGTGGAAAGATGGATACCCTGTTGCCTCAGGTT
>JAAZLZ010000260.1 GCA_012799075.1 Bacillota bacterium | reverse complement strand
TCGTGCGGTGCCCATGACAGTTTCCGCCGCCATTTTGTATATCCACGTCATGAGTCCGCTGCAGGCCGGTCTGGCCACTGCCCAAGCCATCCTGGATGAGAAAGCCAAGGAAGACATGGGTCGGGATGCTTTCGTCCTCCGTGTGGAAAAGCGGAGCGGTTCGCCCCTTACGATCGCCAAGCCCTGGACAATAAGGGGCGAGGAAACCAGGTGGGCATCTCGCATCGATGACCTTAGCACGCAAGTTTTCGGATCGAACGATGAAGGCTGTTCATCCAGGTTTCTCTACAAGGCATCGGAGCTGCTGGCGCCTTTTGCCCTACCGAAAAAGGATTGTTCTCGAAAATTCGATGCAGGAGACATGATCCCTGTCTTGGCCGCAGAGTACCTGCGGGGACCGGGAGCTCTACTGGATATTGGCTGGAACGAGGCCATCGATAGGATGACGGAAGTCTATGAACTGTGTCGCTGGGAACCAAAGGAAGCGGGCAGGGAGAAAGACCGTCTGCTTCAGCCGGATGCGCTGCCCCTGATAAGATTCCTAGCCCAGGCGAAGGGGGTGAAATAAATGGAGGAAAAACTCTTCCTCTTCGGCTGCGAAGAGAGCTACTTCTTTCGTGACGGCACTCCCTTCACTGCCGGTGAGGACACCTTTCTCCCGTCGGGTTTTCCACCTAGCTGCAACGTGATGCAGGGTGCGGTCAGAACCGCGTTGATGAATGGCCATGGCATTGACTTCGCCAAGTACTACGAAGGCTACTGCAATGTGTGCCAAGTGCCTGCGGAAAGCTGCTTCGTTCTCAGGGCCGTAGGCAGCAGCAAGGGCGGTCGGGAGGACATGGAGCTGGACTTCATCGGCCCCTTTGTGACCCGGGAGACTGATGAGGGCATCGAGCGGCTCTATCAGGCGCCCTGTGACCTTGTCCAGTTGGAGGATCAGGTTGAGCTGGGACGGTTGACGCCATCATCGGAGGCCATCCTCACCGACCTTGGGCCCATCTTCCTGCCCCAAACAGACAAACGGTGTCGCTCTTTGTCTGAAACCTGGGTAAGCGAGGGGGGACTCCTCAACTATCTGAGGGGCATGACCGTGGGTTTGGAGCAGGTGTATTCATCGGACCATGGATTCCAGAAGTTCATGTGGCGGGAGGAAAGGCTGGGCATTGCCAGGCGCAAAAGCACTCGGGCTGTACGGGAAGGAATGCTCTATGCAATCGAGCACATCAGGCTGGGGACCCGGTTTGGGTTGGGCGTTCGGGTGCGGGGATGTCCCGATGCACCTGTCCCCGATGTGGTCAAGTTAGGCGGTGAGGGCCGTTGTACAAGCCTTAGGGTGCAAAGCACATCCCCCATTCCTCGGGAGGGAATAGCCAAGGCCATCGACGAGGGGCCGGGGTTGTTTGGCGAGCGGGGGTTCAAGGTGGTTTGCATGAGCCCGGTGCGACTAGGCAATGGGTGGCTGCCTGAGGGGTTTACCAAGGGGAAACAACACGGCGGCATCTTTTGGGAGGGCGTCCTTGCCGGCATTAACTGCAAGCTGGTCAGCATATGTTCCGGCAGGCCTATTCGAATCGGCGGTTGGGACATGGCTTTGCGCAGGCCAAAGCCTAGGCTTGCTTACATGCCGGCCAGGACCGTGTATTACTTCACCACGGGTCAATCAGGAGCGGAGGTTGTGGAAGCATTGCATGACAGCAAGATTGGCTTCGATACCCAGATCGGGTTCGGCCACATAGTAGTCGGGAGGTGGTAAACATGGGCGGTACTAAAGGAGTGCTGTTTCTCTATGGACAAAGCTGGCTTCATCCGGGAGCCGGGGCAAGCACTGGGTCCATTGATTTGCCGGTGCAGCGGGAGGTCCACACCGATTATCCGATGATTCCGGCCTCCAGCGTCAAGGGCAGTCTGCGGGCTATGGCTGAGGAGACTGTCTCCCCAGACGTTGTTTAGAGCATCTTTGGCCCGGGTGTTGAAACCAAGGTGCATTTTGCCGGGGCTCTTTCCGTTGGGGATGCCAAGCTGCTTCTCTTTCCGGTCAGATCGTTGACCCGGTTGTTCTTTTGGGTTACGAGTCCAATTGTTTTGGATCGTTTCAAGCGGGATCTTAAGCTGGTGGGGTTGAGCCCAGATTGGGAGGTGCCCACCGTCGGGAAAGAGACGGCCCTAGTGCCGACGGAATGTGACGCACCCCCTCGCCTCTATCTGGAAGAGATGGATTTCCAACAACAAGGAAGTCCCCAGGTCTCGGAAATAGCCCATTTTCTGGCTGAAAGGCTTAACCCCGAGGTCATCGGGGAGGTATTCCGGGAGAAGCTAACAACCGATCTGGCTGTCCTTGATGATGATCAGTTCAGCTACTTTGTTCGGTATGCCACCCAGGTTTCGGCTCGCACCCAACTAACCTTGAATAAGACAACGGATAAAACCGTCGGGCCCGATGGCCAGACAGAGAAGGGCAATCTATGGTATGAGGAAACCCTACCGCCGGAGACGGTCTTTTATGTCCCCCTAATGGCCGATGGGGCCAGGGGTGGGGAGGCTAAAGATGAGCTTGAAACCGGCAGCGCCGTGATGGATAAGCTTAGCAGGGAGGTTTTGGCACGCCCCTACATCCAGCTCGGCGGCAACGAGACCCTCGGGCACGGCTGGTGTGCAACCTTCCTTGTAAGGGGGAGTGGATAATGCGCACCCTTGAGCAAGAACGAGCCTCATTTGCTTGG
>JAAZLZ010000259.1 GCA_012799075.1 Bacillota bacterium | reverse complement strand
TGTCCTCTTGGGTCCGGTGGGCCTGGCCGGGGGATACTTCGTCAAAGGCAAAGATGTCCAGATTCTCGCGGGAACCGAATTCTTCGTCGAAGTTTCCCGGGGGACCAAGGCGACGGGATTGGATCTTCGGCCATAAATGGAATTGATGAGGGGCATGGCTTCGGCCGTGCTCTTTTTTTTGTTGACCGTTAGAGGAGGCGGAGCGGGAGGGGGAGAAATAAACGGGGATGAATAGGGTCCAAGAATGTGGGACCCTGGAGATGTGGAGGGAGTCTATTGAACCTTGGGCTGGGAATTGATGCTGGGGGGACCTACACCGATGCGGTCCTCGTTGATTTGGATGGGCGGGAGGTATTGGCCAAGGGCAAAGCCCTAACCACCAAAGGAGACTATACCTTGGGGGTCTGCCGGGCCATTGATGCTTTGGAATTAAAGGATCCTGACAAGATAAGCATGGTGGCCTTGTCGACTACTTTAGCCACCAATGCCATTGTCGAAAACAAGGGGGGCAGGGTGGGTCTCATCCTCATCGGCTACCCCCGGGAGATAGCTGGGCTTTTGCCCCGGGAGGCCAAGTGGGCCATGGTTCGGGGGGTCCACAGCATCCGGGGAGAAGAGCTGGAGCCCCTTGATGTGGAAGATTTGCGGCGAAAGATAAGGGAGCTGGCCCCGGAGGTTGATGTGTTTGCCATCAGCAGCTACCTTGGGGTGCGAAATTCGGCCCATGAGGATGCTGCTAGGGAAATGGCTGAAAAGACCGGGCTGCCGTGCGTTTGCGGCCATGAGCTGACCAGTGAACTGAACTCTGTTGAGAGGGCGCTCACGGTATTCTTCAATGCCAGGTTGATACCCTTGATCGTGGGGCTGATTGAATCCGTGGAAAGGGCCCTTAGGGCGCGGGGGATCGACGCGCCGATGAACGTGGTCAAGAGCGACGGCTGCCTTATGGGCAGGGACATGGCCATGCAGCGGCCGATCGATACCATGTATTCGGGGCCAGTGGCCAGCGTGGGCGGGGCCCGGTGGCTGACGGGCATCAAAGATGCCCTGGTTTTGGACATGGGGGGAACGACGACTGATATTGCCAGGCTGGTGGATGGAAGGCCCAAGGGCAGTGAAGGGGTGAGCCTGGATAAGTATCGTTTGGCCGTTGGCACCTTAGACATCAAGACGAGTGGCCTTGGCGGGGACAGCGAGATCAAGCTCGATGGCCGGGGCGGGTTTGCCATCGGCCCTCAGCGGGTGGTCCCCATCAGCTACGTGGCATGGCGGGAGCCCCAGATCAAAGATGAGCTCAAGGCCTGGGTGGAAGGACGGGATCTCCATGTGGATGCGGGGCTGCTTCCTCCGATTGCGGTCTACACCTTTCTGGAGGGCAATCAGAAAAACGGCAGCCTGTCTTCCCTGGAAGAGAAGGTTTTGGGTCTCTTGCAGGAGGGAAGCGCGTCGGTCTTCCAGATCGCAGCCCAGCTGGACTATCCCTACCCGAGCCTGCTTAGCTTCCGGGGGCTGGAGGAGCGGGGCCTCGTTCATCGGGTTGGCCTGACGCCGACGGATGTCTTAAGTGGGGCGGGACTCCTGGATCTATGGGATGGGGAGGCGGCCCGGTGGGCACTTGAGCTTTATGCCAAGCGCTTGGGGATGAAGGCGGAGGACTTTGCCTTGGCGGTTAAAAATGAGCTTACCCAACGGCTGGCCTCGGTCCTTGTTGGGGCGGCCTTGGGGGAGGAGACCCGGGGCGGGGGCTGGGAGACGGCCGTTTGCCAGCATTTGCTGCAGAAGAGTCTGTTTGGGGGCAAGGGAGCCGTTAGGGTTACCTTGGGGCTGGATCTGCCCTTGATCGGTGTTGGCGCACCGGTGGCCGCCTATTTGCCAGATGTGGCCAAGGGGCTGGGATGTGAGCTGGTGCTCCCCGAGCACCATGAGGTTGCCAACGCGGTGGGTGCAGTGATCGGTCAGATCAGCTATAGGTCGGAAGCGGTCATTCGGTCCTTGGAAACCGGGGGTGTGGCCGTATACGGGCCGGGGCAGAGGAAAACCTTTAAACATAGGTCGCAGGCGTTGAAGGCTGCCCAGGAAATGGTAAGCAATGATGCCCGGGAGAAGGCGGCCTTGGCGGGGGGCGAAGATGTGGAAGTCTTCGTCAGGATCGATGATCGCTATGCAAATATCAGTGCGGACAG
>JAAZLZ010000258.1 GCA_012799075.1 Bacillota bacterium | reverse complement strand
GCAAGGCCCAGGGCCGATGATCCAGAGCTCATCGAAATCCTCTGGGAGCGGAATCACCAGCCGGTCGTGGTGGAATCGGGGATCTTGCGGGGCATGCTTGATTTCCGGGATGGAGATATTCCCGACTACGTGGCCAAACTGGACAACCTGGCTTCGGTATTGATCGACAGCATCAATCAAGTCCATCAGCAGGGTTTTGACCTGCTGGGCATTAAAGGACATGATTTTTTCCTTGGTACAGATGCCGGCACCATCGAGGTCAACCCCTCGCTGGAGGATCTCAACAGGCTGGCTGCCTCTGCGAACGGGGAGAAGGGCGACGGGGGCAATGCCCGGGCTATGGCCCAGCTTAAGCATCAATTGCTCTTCAACAATGGCACCGCCAACCCGGGTGAATTCTTTGGCTCCCTCATCGCGGCCCTGGGAGTTGATGGACAGCAATCCCAGGTGAGGGCCCGCAACCAAGAGATCCTGGTTGCCCATCTTAAGGACAGGCAGGAGATGGTCGCGGGAGTCTCCCTAGATGAGGAGATGACTAATCTGATTCGGTTCCAGCATGCTTACAATGCTGCAGCCCGGGTGATCACCGCGATGGATGAGGCGGTGGACACCATCATCAACCGGATGGGCTTGGTTGGTCGCTAAAGGAGGGCATGGGTCTTGCGGGTTACAAACAACATGATGGCGAAGAAAATGTTATCCAACCTGAATCAGGGGATGGAGCGCCTGGGAAGGCTGAATGACAAGCTTTCCTCAGGCAAGGAAGTCACCTTGCCTTCCCATGATCCGGCCGCGGTAGCCCGGATTATGAGGCTGCGGACCTCCCTCATGGAAACGAACCAGTACTACGATAATGTGGATGATATGCTGTCGTGGCTTGAAGCCACCGACAGCGTCCTGGGCAGTGTGGGCGAGGCTTTGCACCGGGTGCGGGACCTGGTCATTTACGGTGCCAATGACAACCTGCCCGATGAGTCCAGGAATGCCCTCGCAGAAGAGGTGGACCAGATTCTGCAGGGGTTGGTTTTTACAGCCAACAGCACCCACGGCGTCCGGCACTTGTTCGCTGGCCAGAGAACCACCGAGGCGCCCTTTGTCATGGTCAGCGATGATCAGGTTGAATACAGGGGTGATGACGGCAAACTAGAGGTGGAGATCGGGGTTGGCATTGTGATGGACTACAATGTGCCGGGAGATGAAGTCTTCTCTGAGATCTTCTCCACCCTGATTGAGGTGCGGGATTGGCTCCGGGGGGGCAACTGCGAAGAGCTTTCCAGCACGGGCCTGGCCAAGGTGACAGAGTGTACCGATAGTCTCCTCCGGTGGCGATCGGAGGTTGGGGCCAAGGTTAATCGGCTGGAAATGACTCGGGAGCGGATGACGGACTTTCGCATTAATCTACAACGATTGCTTTCGCAAACGGAGGATATCGACCTGGCCCAGGTGGTAATGGAGCTCAAGATGGAAGAGAATGCCTATCGGACGGCCCTTGCCTCAGGGGCCCGGATCATTCAGCCTTCCCTCCTTGATTTTCTAACGTAGGGGGCAGGTAAATGTGGAGACCAGCTGTTCAATTGAGGGGAAAGGCCAGGATTGAGCTGGCCGTTTTGATGCCCCGCTGGGAGATCCACAGGGAAGAAGCCCGTCTGAAGATCGAGACCCATTTGCCCCAGGTGTCCGTCGATGCCAAAGAGCAGTGGAATGAGCTGGGCCGGAAAAGTCCCATGGAGCTCAGCAGAACGACCAGCAGTCTGGGCCGAGCAAAGGCCCTCGAGGGAACGCTGCGAATGGCTCAGGAAGGGGATCTTCTGGCCGACGGCTTTCCTGTGGCCAAACTTGCGGAACCATACGAAAAAACAAAGGAAATCAACGTCGATCTTTGGCCCCGCACACCTCCCAAGGTCACCATTGAACCCGGCAGGGTGGCAGTAGATTATACCCCGGGGAGGCTGCTGATGAGGCCGCTGCTTTTTTCGCCCCGAGTGGAGGTTCGGTGGGAGTTGCTGGAGAATCATATAGATGTCTACGCTTAAGAGGGGGATGGACCTGGTGATCATTGAGACTACCCGGTTTGGCACCTTGGAATTACTGGAGGATGAGATTCTAGAGTTTCCTTCGGGTATACTAGGCTTCGAAGAGTACAAGGGATATGTTATACTAGAAATACGCAAAGATGGCATGTTTCGTTGTCTCCAGTCGACGGACGACCCGGATATTGCCTTTGTCATCATCGAACCGGCAGTCTTTTGGCCCGATTACCAGGTCCAGGTGGAAGCCGACGTCCTGGCCGAACTAGGCGCCATTGAGGACCCTGGGGACGTTGTGATTTACGCCATTGTCACCGTGCCCCGGGATGTGACCCAGATGACGGCCAATTTGCAGGCCCCGGTGGTGATTAACCGGAAGACGCGGCGGGGCAAACAGGTGGTCCTGACCGATGGGAAGTATCACACTCGACATCCCATCTTGGCCCAACGGGCCGGCCAAGAACAGAGGAAGACGGGGTAGGTCTCATTCCTAAAGTCCAAGGAGGGACTAATGTGCTGGTGTTGACCAGGAAGGTTGACGAGAAGATCATAATCGGGGATGATATCACCATCGTTGTGGTGGATATCCGGGGAGACCAGGTTAAGATCGGCATCTCGGCCCCCCGTCATATTCCTGTCCATCGGGAGGAGGTCTACAAAGAGATTCAAGAAGAGAACCGCCGGGCCGCCCTCGCTGGGAAGGAGATTCCCTTGGAAGGGCTGGATGATATCATACAGTCGGCGAAGGATGAAGCATAAATCCCGCATTAGTGCTTGAAGACAAGGTGGTGGAAGGGACAAATGGGGAAACAATTGCAGTCGAATGTGGATCGGCCCCCCGGAGAAGGCCGGTCTTTATCTTTTCCAACGGATAAG
>JAAZLZ010000257.1 GCA_012799075.1 Bacillota bacterium | reverse complement strand
TTCCAGCGGAGAAGCTGAGGACCATGCTGGTGAATTTAACTCCCAGGCCAGTTAGGCTGACAACGCCGATGATGATGCCGGCGATGGCGCAGGACGTGGCGATCATGACCGCGCCTGTAGCTCCTGCTTCCAAGGCCTTGAAGATTTTCTTCGGCCTCATCCTTGTTTCTTTCCGCACCATGGTCACACAAAAGACGGCGATGATGGCCCAAAACGCGGTGAAGTGGGGCGTATAGCCCTGGATCAAAAGGACGAGGACAAGGATCAGGGGGAGGAGCAGATGCCATCCCTCTTTCAGGATCGCCCCCACATCAGGCAGCTCATCCTTAGGCAGCCCTACCAGGCCCGTGCGGGCCGCTTCAAAATCAACCATCATGAGGATCGCAAGGAAGTACAGGATGCCCGGGAGGGCCGCGGCGGCGCAGACCTTGATGTAAGGGACGCCGACGAATTCCGCCAGGATGAAGGCGGCCACTCCCATGATGGGGGGCATGATCTGTCCGCCGGTCGACGCGGCTGCCTCCACTGCCCCGGCAAAGGCCGGTTTATAATCAAGGCTCTTCATTAAGGGGATGGTGTAGCTTCCCGTGCCGACCACATTGGCGACGGCGCTGCCCGAGACGGTCCCCATCAGGGCGCTTGATACCACTGCGACCTTTGCCGGTCCACCCCGGGTCCCGCCGGCCAGGCCCCGGGCCAGATCGATGAAGAACTGCCCTGCCCCCGATTCGTTCAGAAAGGAGCCAAAGAGGACAAACAGAAAAATGAAAGTGGCCGCGGCGCCGATGGGTACGCCGAAGATGCCCTCCGTTGTGAAGTAAAGATGCTCCAGCAGCTTGCTGACGGAAACCCCCGCGTGGGCAAGCTTGCCCGGTAGAAAGGTGCCCACCCAAATATAGGCCAGCCCCACCGCGGCAACGATGACCAACGGCCTGCCGGTGGTGCGCCGGGCTCCTTCAAAGACCAGTAAAATCATCGTGACAGCTACTACTTTGTCGAGGCTGGTCAGGGGGTCAACATACATCCAGCGGGTGACTAGGCGTTCGTATTCGAAGAGCCCTACGTAAAGACAGCCAAGAAAGGCAATGATTGCTAGAACAACGTCAAGGCGGGTCACTCCGTCCCGGGGCGATTTCTTGCTCCCCGGATACAATAGGAAGGCTAGGGGCAAAAGCAGCCCCAGGTGGAAGGCCCGCATGCGCAGGGCCTCGAAAATGCCGAATTTAGCCACGTACAGGTGGAACAATGAGACCAAGACGGCTAGCACGCCAACGATTTGTCCGGCCTTGCCGGTCAGTTGACGCTGTTCGATAACATCTTTGGCGCTTGATCGATCACCCATAGGTTCACCTCCCTAAGTCAAGGGCGGCCGCCGCAGCGACCGCCCATCGGTCGGACTAGCTATTGCAGGATGCCGGCCTCTCGGTAGTATCGTTCGGCGCCTGGGTGCAAAGGTCCGCCCAGGGCCTGGGCAGCCTTTTCGGGAACGAAGTCTTTCTCAATGTCCGCGTGGATGGATCCGATTCGTTTTTGGCCTTCCGGGCTGTTGATAAGCTTGGTGATGTTGTAGATCAAGTCCTCGGGAAGCCGTTTGTCGACGACCAGGATGATGCCGCCGCCAAGGGAGACGGCGTCTTGGTCATGGCCCCGGTAGGTGCCCTTGGGCAGGTTGAAAACGGCATACCCGAACTCCTCGGCCAGCTGCTCGGCTACGTCTTCGCCGATGTCCAGCAGGCGAATGGGCTTTGACAGGGCGATCTCCTGGTAGGCGGGCGCCGGCATGGAAGTATAGAGGACTAGAGCATCGGCATGGCCGTCTTTGATCAAGGATGCTCCATCCGCGTGGGAGACGTAGTTGATTTTTCCGCCCCAGGAAATGATGTCATCGTAGGTGATGCCGTTTGCCTCGAGGAGTCTCCTCAAAGTTAATTCCGCGATATTGCCCTTGGGATTCGTACAGATGCGAAGGGGATAACGCTTCTCCTTAATTTCCTTCACGGAGGTGAGCCCCGTGTCGGCAGCAACGGCAAACTGGACATACTGACTCATGATTT
>JAAZLZ010000256.1 GCA_012799075.1 Bacillota bacterium | reverse complement strand
TCGGTACCGGGGCAGGCTCATCAACCAGTGCAACATCAGCGGCAACTTTCAGGACCTTAATCTCTGGGTCAGGTAGTCCAAGGGAAAGCAGCCGTTGGTGCCGAAGCCATCAGGCATGGAAAGCCTATCGATCCTCTGCCGCCAATGGGGGCTCTCCTTGGAGGGTCTCCTTTACAGCAAGAAGAACCGGGTCTACAAGGCCCGGCGCGGGGGATGCCTTTGCATCTTGAAATGGTTTCGCCCCCAAGGGGAGGCCAACCGGGAGTTTTCCATCCTGACCAAGGCCCATGGACAAGGGCTAGGGGTGCCCCGGCCCTTGGACCTTTGGCCGGGCAGAGCCATCCTGATGGAATACATCCCGGGTGAGAATCTATGTGATCTCTTGAATGAACGGCCTTCCCCCAAGCTGGCCAGGAGCCTGGCCGAATGGTACGCGGCTTTTCACCGGGCCTTTGCCCAAACCGACGGGAAGGTCCTCCTCAAGGGCGACTCCATCCTGCGGAACTTCATCTGGCAGCCAGAGGGCCTCTGGGGCATCGATTTTGAGGAAAGCAGGCCGGGGGACCCGGCGGAGGACATAGGTGAAATCACCTGCTCCATCTTGAGCACCGATCCCATGTTCACCCGGGAGAAAATCCTCCTCTGCCGCTTCCTCATCGACCATTACCAACGGCTTGCCCCCTTGGAGGGGGTGGAGGATGCCCTTGCCCAGGCCTTGATCGATACCGCCCGTCGGCGGGGAGTAGACTACCTCCTTCCCAAAGCCCGCCTGATCAAAGAAGAAGGCCTTGACCCATTGTCAGCTGAGGATGAGTCCTAATGAATGAAGAAGCAGGGGAAACAGAAGAAGTATAAGCCAATCCTTGGGGGAGAATCGGCATTGGACCCGGTAGGTGCGCTTTGGATGGAGTCCAAAGGCCCGCCCTTCCATGGAGATGGCCAAGGAGTCGACTTTGCCGAGGGCGGAGAGCACCAGGGGAATGAGCAGATGCCGAACGGCGGCCGCCAATTTCCGGGGCCCAAGTCCTTCCAGGTCGATGCCCTTGGCCATCTGGGCCCTTTGGATCTGGGTCAGCTCATACTGGAACAGGGGAAGGAAGCGCAGGGCGGTAATGAGCATGAAGCCCTGCCGGTAGGGAAGCCCAGCCTGCATCAAAGCCACGGCCAGATGATTGGGGTCCGTCGTGGCGATGAACAGGTAGCTAGAGCCGATGGTATTCAAGAAACGAAGGACCGCAACCGCGCCCGCGGCCAACCCCCCCGACCAAAAGGCCACCGTCAGCCTCCCCACGTTGAGCTGGCAAAGGGGAGCTCCCTGGCGAACAAAGAGGGTCTGAACCAGGAGAATCATGACGCTGAAGGAAATGATCCGCCGGGACCTGCCCATGAAGCCCAATCCTGCAGCCCAAAAGCTAATGAGGAGCAGCCCCAAGAGCCCCGCGGCAAAGGGCAGGTGGGAATTGGTCCAGACCACCCCCGTGTAGATGAGGAGCAATAGCAGCTTGCAGATGGGATGGAGACGGTGAAGCAGGCTGCTACCGGGAACATAGCTTAATCTACGCATTTGGATTCCCCCAGGTATTCCCGTCGACCCCTAGCCAAGAGCTGCTCATGGGCCCTAGCCGGTGGGGCGTCGATGACTAAACGTCCTTCTTCCAGGAAAAGAACCCGATCGAAGCTATTGACCAGAGCCACTTCGTGGCAGACCATCAAGACCACCCCTCCACAGGCGGCATGGTCATAGAGGATGGCTAGGAGCTGTCTAATCCGCTCATCATCCTGACCTACCAAGGGCTCATCTAGAAGCAGCACCGAGGGACGGTAGGCAAGGAGGGAAACCAGGATCAATCGTTTCTTCTCACCCAGGCTTAAGGTGAAGGGCAGCCTTTCAGGCGACAGCTCAAACTCCCCGAGGAGATCTAGGATCTCCCCTTCATCGGCTCCCCCCATCCGCAGATTGCGGGAAGGAAGGGCCGCTTCTTCAAGGTTTGTGCGGGAGAAGAGCTGGTGATTGGGGTTTTGCAGGGCCAAACCCATGAGGCGGGCCCGGTCATGCGCCTTACGGTGAGTAATGTCCTGCTCGGCAAAGGTGATCTTGCCCTGCTTAGGCTGGATGAGTCCAAGGAGGGACAAAAGCAGGGAGGTCTTGCCGCTCCCGTTATCCCCCATGATGGCTATGATCTCGCCGCCATGGATCGCAAAGGATACATCCTCCAGGAGGCTCCGTCCCTCCCATTCGGCTGTGAGGTTTTCCACCTTCAGGATGGGCTCTTTGGTGATGGGCACCGCCGGCTTGGTAGGATAGTCCACTGGCGGCCTTTGGGGAGAGCCTTCCTGCAGGATGCCCTCCTCCATGACCAAGAGCCGATCGGCTAGGGGGAGGATTCTCTCCAGGCGGTGCTCGATGACAATGATCGTTGTCTGCTCTTCCCGCCGGAGCCTTTCGATGACGTCGATGACCTCCCAGACCCCCCGGGGGTCCAGATTAGCCGTCGGCTCGTCTAGGATGAGCACCTGGGGGGTCATGGCCAGGACGGAGGCAATGGCCACCCGCTGCTTTTCCCCGCCGGAGAGGGTGTAAACCTCCCGATCCCAAAGGTGCAGGGCCCCAACGGCACCTAGGGCCCAGCGGACCCGCCGGTTGATTTCCCCAGGGCTCAGGCAGAGGTTTTCCGGCCCAAAGGCCACCTCATCGACGACCTTGAGGGTGCAAAGCTGGGAGTCGGGATCCTGTTGGACCAGGCCGATGATTCCGGCCAGCTCCCCAGGTCCAAAGGAAGTGGTCTGTCTTCCCCCAATGAGGACCTTTCCTTCCATGGACCCGGGATAGCCATTGGGAATCACCCCATTTAGGCAAAGGGCCAAGGTGGACTTGCCACACCCGCTGGGGCCGGTTAACAAGATGAACTCCCCCGGCCAGATCTCCAGATCCACCCCTTTTAGGGCGGGTCGACTGGCCCCTTCATAGGTGAAGGTCAAATTATCGATGACGATGATGGGGTCCAAGGCTATTCAATCACCAGCCTGCTGACTTGCCGGACCCAGTAGCCCCCCGCGTAATTGGCCGCTATCAGGCGAAGGGTGTCATCCTCCTGGATCAGGATCATGTCATCGTCATTCAAAACATCTGCCAAGGGAAAGGGGACCTCATAACCGTCGGTGGCCACCACCCGGACCGTCTCCGCCCCTTCCTTCGGACGGGCTTCGGCCAAAATGGCCTTAATGGGCACTCCGGTGTAATCCTGGGGGGCAACGTAAGTCACCTGCCCTTTGAGCTCGGCGCTGATGGTCTTCTCCTGGGAAGCGAACCGGGATAGTTGAAAGCTAATGGGGCTTTCCACCGCGCCTTCCACCCGGCACTCCGGTCCGGCCCATGGGGGCTGGTAGACCGAGGCGAAGTAATACAAGGCACCGGCGCTGAAGAGAACCAGGAGCACAGCGCTAAGGGCCAGGCTCCGCTTGTTCGGGGCTCGTCCTGCGGCCAGCCTCGTCGGCTGGACTACCCGGATAAGATCCAACACCCCCTTGCCGAAGGACCCGGCGAAGAGAATGCCTGAGATCAGGGCAAGGACGCTGATGAATAGGAGATAGCCCCAGGGGGCTCCGGAAAAGTAAAGGATTTGGAAGACGGCCACATTGGAGGCTGCCGCTAGGCCCCCGCCTAGGGCGTAGCCAAGGCTCCCCTCCCCCACCACGTAAAGGACCACATCAAGTACGGCTCCCTGGATCAGGGACACAAGGACGATGGCCACACCGTGGGTGCTGCCGGTGAGAAGCTCGACCGTTCCTTTTAGCAGTCCCGCCAGGGCTGCCGTGCCGGGTCTGCCGACGAGTCCTGCCGCCAGGACAAGCCAGAAGACGTGGAGCCCGGCGACAAACTGACCAGCCCCAAAGGGAACCCCCAAGAGATTGTTGAGCAAGTTGCCCAGGTAGCCTATGTAGGTGCTCATGACGCCGCCGATGCCGCTTAGGACCGCGATCACCAACAGGTCCCGATTGGAGAAGCGATAGGACTTCATTTGGAAACCACCTCCAGCCGAACCACGTTTTTGACCCATCTGGCCCCCGCGGAAGGATCCTGGTGCCAGCCTTGACCGGGGACCGAGGTCTTGGCACAGTCGTCGTTGTGGTAAATCCCATCGGGCGGCAGGAAGGCGATCCGGCATCCCGCTTGCCAATCGGGAGGCTCTAAGCCCTCATGGGCAAAGGCCAGGGTCATTTCCCCTTGGATTTCCTCCCAGCCCGGCTCCTCGGGATAAACGTTGCCGTAAGCAAATTCCTGGGTATATCCATCATCCGCATGCACCAGCAAGACGTCCTCAGGCTCCATGCCGCCAACTTGGGCAAGTAGTTCGCTAACGGCCACTCCCCGGTAGACGCCCTGACCGGTGATGTTGCCAAACCGGTTCTCGTAGGCGCTTTGGCCTTCTATCACCGTCCACTTGGCCAGCTCCCCTGGGCAAAGGACGATCTCCCCCTCCTTGCCGACAACGACCACTTCCCAGGTGTAAGGGGGAAGGGTGATCTCATAAGGGGTGATCTTCATACCTTGGTCAGGCTCGACCAAGACAAAGTGATGATATCCTCCCTCATCGGGGTCGGCGTACAAAGGTGCGCCCCCGCCGCCGCTGGTAACGAAGGTGACTCCTTGCCGGGCCATCTGGTGGAACATGTGGACATGGCCCGTAAAAACAGCCGCCACATTCCCCTCCGCAATCAAAGATGCAAAGGCCCGGGCGGCAGCTTCATCTAAGAATCCGTGGTCCTCACCCCTGGGATCCTCATGGGGTACATGGGTGAAGATTAGGCTTGGGTAGTCCTTTAGCAGGCCCTCCAACCAGTCCAGTTGGGCCTGATCCAGGCCGTGGCTGGAACTGTCAAGGAAGATGAACCGCCAGCCTCCCTGATCGAAGTAGTGATCCAAGGGGCCGTAGAGCTCCTGGTAAATCTGCCGGCCTTGGAACTTGACATCATGGTTGCCCGGGACGGGATAGTAGGGACACTCTAGCCCTTCCATCGTCTGGAGAAAGGCCCAGTACTCATCCTCCTGGCCCGATGGGACCATATCGCCCAGGTGGATCAGAAAGTCAGCCCCGCTGGCGTTGATTTCCTCGATCAAGAGGCCCAGAACCTGGTTCCGCCCCTGACTGTCGCCAACCAGGGCAAAGGTCAATTGGGGGGTTAGGGTGCGGATGGAGAGCTCCTGAGGTCCTTGGGCGCGCCAGGCGATGGAGGTGGGGGAGAGAACCTCAAAGTCCAGGCCCGGCTCGACTGCCAACCTGGATGGGGCCACGTTGCCCAAGATGAATCTGGCATCCCCCCCAGTCCATTTGAAGGTCACCGTCGGGCTGTAGGCCCACAGGACCACTTCATCGGCAGTAGCATAGTGGACCTTAGCCCCCCGAAGTTCGATGTTTGCCTGGGAGGGCCCGGAGATGCTCAGACACAGCAGGATAATCGTGATGACAATGGTCGCTTTTCTTTTGTTCATGCGGCACCCTCCCTCGATCGATTACTAAGGAAGCTCAATAAGCCGGATCAGGGCTACTTGCTTCACGCTGTGCTTCTTTGAAGGCAGTCCCGGTCCAACGAGCTTGACGGGGCCGTCATCTTCGTCCAAGGGCTTGCCGTTTTTCAGGTAGGCGAGGAATATGTCGTTGTTATACGCGATCTCCTCGGAGGAAAACTCGGCAACGTACCCATCCTTCGCGAATACCTGCACTTTGTAGCCCGCCTCGGCCAGCTCCCGATTAAACCGGTAGTGGCCTTCGGGGGAGTCGCCCCCATCCACCATGGAGACTAGGACCCAAAGACCCACTCCTTCGTAGGCTTCAATGCTCCCGTCCTTGGCCTCGGATTCCCACTTTCGGCTCGGGTGGGGCGTGACGGGACAGGTGGCGGTGCTTTCAAAGGTGGAGCGGTCCATGACGGCCTTTTCCAGGCCTTCCAGGTTGATCTCCCACTGGGCAACGGCCGGAACAACCTGCATCTTGGCTACTTCCTTCACCCAGAAGTGGCCGTCGGTGAGGGGTGCATCCGGGCCCGTGAAGACTATCCGGGGGAAGCCCTCGTTCAGTTTGGAATCAGATGTTTTTAAGGCTATGAGGACGTCTGGCACACCAATCTTCATGGCTTGCCCGTCCCGGTCGTAGGTCATCACATTGCCGTGGACCTGCTCGTAGCTGAGGGTCATGGTATAGCCGTCGCTGGCAGTGACCTCCAAGGCATGCTCAGGTTCAAAGTCAACCCCGCTAAGTACATCGAGGAGCCGGGGCCCTGTGAAGGTGCTAGGACCCACAATAGTTCCGGTGGTCTTCTTGAAGCCGCCACCTTGGGATAGGGAAGGCAGGGAGCCCAGGTCCACTTGCCGACTGCCGCCCTGTAGGTCAATTACTTCAACGGTTACCTTTTTGCTGAAAAAACCGGCCCAAGCGGTGCTTGCGATTACTAACACTAAGAATAGACTGAGGAGTAGTTTGCGTTGTCGTTTCATTCAAGTCACCTCCGCGTGTTGTAGCCCCTCCGGTCCAAGTGGGGTCTGACAGAAAAATACCCGGTCCCCCCTTTGGGAACCAGGTGCACCGGCCGGTCATTACTCCTTTCCAAAAGGGAGGCTTAGGGATTTCTCTCCAAACCCTAACGGCCGC
>JAAZLZ010000255.1 GCA_012799075.1 Bacillota bacterium | reverse complement strand
AGTAGGTATGGATTACATACCACTGTCTTCCCTGTCCCATCACCAAAGGGGCCCCTAAGGGCCCCTCACCTCCCTATTTCATGAGTAATGCCAGTACCTGGGATATGAGGAAGTCGACTAACCCAAAAAAGATGGCGACCCCAGCCACGGCCACAATTACTACTCCAGTGTAGGTGGTGAGTTCCTTGCGATTGGGCCAGACTACTTTTTTCATTTCCGCCCTGACTTCCCGCAGAAATTTCCGCAGCCGCCCGGTTTTCCCCACAGTCACCGCCATCTGAATGTCACATCCTTAGAATGGCATGTTGCGTCAAGCTCTGGTAAGTTTTACCCTAACCCTAGAGGAATATGCTACTTGGTCTCCCTGTGGGGGGTATGCTTCTGGCAAAACTTACAGAACTTCTTCAGCTCTAATCGATCGGGGTCATTACGTTTATTCTTGATGCTCCGATAATTGCGGTTCTTACACTCGGTGCATTCTAAAGTGATCCCAACGCGCATCCTTCCACCTCCAGCCTGTCACTACCCGAAGGCTTGCCAGCAAAATCGCTTCTAAAATGTATCACATTTCCCCAGGTGTGTCAACAAAGATCCCCTTGGCAGCTTAGCCTAGAATCTTGGTGACAACGCCGGCTCCGACGGTCCGTCCGCCTTCCCGAACGGCAAAGCGCAGGCCCTCTTCCATGGCGATGGGGGTGATCAGCTCGCCGAGAAGGTTCACGCTGTCACCGGGCATCACCATCTCCGTGCCCTCGGGCAGCTGGATGATCCCGGTCACGTCGGTGGTCCGGAAGTAAAACTGGGGCCGATAGCCGTCAAAGAAAGGCGTATGCCGGCCTCCCTCTTCCTTGGAAAGGACGTATACCTCAGCCTGGAACTTGGTATGGGGCGTAATGGAACCGGGCTTGGCCAATACCTGGCCCCGCTCCACCGACTCCCGATCGATGCCCCGCAGGAGCACGCCGATGTTGTCCCCGGCTTCGGCTTGATCCAAAAGCTTGCGGAACATTTCCACGCCGGTGGCGACGGTCTTCCGGGTCTTCTCCACCAGGCCAACGATTTCGACCTCATCCCCCACCTTAATGGTCCCCCGCTCCACCCTGCCGGTGGCCACGGTGCCCCGGCCGGTGATGGTGAATACGTCTTCCACAGGCATGAGGAAGGGCTTATCTTTCTGGCGCTCGGGGGTGGGAATGTAGCTGTCCACCTGCTCCATCAGCTCAAAGATGGGCTTGCACCATTCACACTCGCCGCAGCCGCACTCAAGGGCCTTCAAAGCCGAGCCGATTACCACCGGGATATCATCCCCGGGGAACTCATACTCGGTGAGCAGCTCCCGGACTTCCATCTCCACCAGTTCCAACAGCTCCGGGTCATCCACCATGTCGGCTTTGTTCAAGAAGACAACGATGCTGGGCACCCCTACTTGACGGGCAAGGAGGATGTGCTCCCGAGTCTGGGGCATGGGTCCATCCGCGGCCGATACCACCAGGATGGCCCCGTCCATCTGGGCTGCACCGGTGATCATGTTCTTGACGTAGTCAGCATGACCAGGGCAGTCCACGTGGGCGTAGTGGCGGTTATCCGTCTCATACTCCACATGGGAGGTATTGATGGTAATCCCCCGCTCCCGCTCTTCCGGAGCGTTGTCGATCTCATCATACTTTTTCACCTGGGCCCCCCCGGCCTTGGACAAGGCCAAGGTGATGGCGGCGGTCAACGTAGTTTTGCCGTGGTCCACGTGCCCGATGGTTCCCACGTTAACGTGGGGCTTGGTCCTTTCAAACTTCTGCTTAGCCATTTTTCATCTCCTCCTCTATTGCTTAACTATAGCCCTCCCGAGCCATGATTGTCTGGGCCACATTGACCGGCACTTCTTCGTAGTGGTCAAACCGCATCACGTAGTGGGCCCGACCCTGGGTCATGGAGCGCAAATCGGTAGCATAGCCGAACATCTCCGCCAAGGGCACCACCGCCCGGACAATCTGGGTCGTACCTCGGCTCTCCATGCCCTCGATCCGTCCCCGCCGAGCGTTAATGTCCCCACATACATCCCCCAGAAAATCATCGGGGGTGACTACTTCAACTTTCATGATAGGCTCTAAGAGCACCGGATCCCCTTTCTGCAGTCCATCTTTAAGACCAATGGATGCGGCAATCTTAAAGGCCAACTCCGAGGAGTCCACTTCGTGATACGAACCATCCACCAGGCGCACAACGATATCCACAACGGGATAGCCAGCCAGGACCCCATTGAGCAGAGCCTCATTGATGCCGGCCTCAACAGCTGGGATGTACTCCTTGGGCACAACGCCCCCCACGATCTTGCTTTCGAACAGGTTGCCAGCTCCCCGCTCCCCAGGCTCTATTTCCAAGACCACATGCCCATATTGGCCCCGTCCGCCCGTCTGACGCACGAACCGGCCGTCCACCCGTACTGGCTTGCCGATGGTCTCCCGGTAGGCCACTTGGGGTTTGCCTACATTGGCTTCCACTCGTCCTTCCCGCAAGAGACGGTCCACGATGATTTCCAAGTGGAGCTCGCCCATCCCTTCAATGATCGTCTGCCCCGTCTCTTCATCGGTATGGACATGGAAAGTGGGATCTTCCTCCACCAACCGCCCCAGGGCGATGCCCAGCTTGTCTTGATCGGCCTTTGTCTTCGGCTCGATGGCTCGGGAAATCACCGGCGTGGGGAAGGTCAAGGCTTCCAAAACCACCGGCTGGTCCTCGCTGCAGAGGGTATCCCCCGTCGAGGTGTTCTTCAGGCCCACGGCTGCAGCAATCTCACCTGCATACACCGCATCTGTATCCGCCCGGTGGTTGGCATGCATCTGAAGCAGGCGCCCGATCCGCTCCCTCTTGCCCTTGGTGACGTTGTACACATAAGAACCGCTCTTAAGCACTCCCGAGTAGACCCGAAAGTAGGCGAGCTTCCCCACGTAAGGGTCAGCCATAATCTTAAAGGCCAACGCGGTGAAGGGCGCATCATCCGAAGGAGGACAGAGGACCTTGTTCTCATCGGGCCCTGTACCTTCCACCGGCGGCAAATCCAACGGTGAAGGCAAGTAGTCCACCACTCCGTCAAGGAGAGGCTGTACACCCTTGTTCTTGAAGGCGGAGCCACAAAACACCGGCACTAATTCGGTGGACAAGGTGGCTTTCCGCAAGGCGCGGCGGATTTCTTCAGGAGCAATTTCCTGGCCTTCCAAGTATTTAACCAGCAGCTCCTCGTCGAATTCGGCCACCGCTTCAAGGAGCTCCTCCCGGGCTTTGGCCACCTCATCGGCCAGCTCCGCGGGAATTTCCCTTTCGGTGCTTTGGGTGCCTAGATCATCCAAGTAGTTGATGGTCCGCATCCGCACCAGATCCACGATCCCCGAGAAATCGTCTTCGCTGCCGACCGGCAGCTGAACGGGAATGGCATTGCCTTGCAGCCGGTCCCGAATCATGGCCACCACCCGGCCAAAGTCGGCACCTACCCGATCCATTTTGTTGACGAAGGCGATCCGGGGCACCTGGTATTTGTCCGCCTGTCGCCACACCGTCTCCGATTGGGGCTCCACTCCGCCCACTGCACAGAAAACGGCAACGGCGCCATCCAATACCCGTAGGGACCTTTCCACCTCCACAGTGAAGTCCACGTGCCCGGGCGTGTCGATAATGTTAATCCGATGATCCTTCCAATGACACGTGGTCGCGGCGGAGGTAATGGTGATCCCCCGTTCCCTTTCTTGGATCATCCAGTCCATGGTGGCCGCACCATCGTGGACCTCCCCGAGCCGATGCACCCGCCCGGTGTAGAATAGGATCCTCTCGGTGGTGGTTGTCTTGCCCGCATCGATATGGGCCATGATACCTATGTTGCGAATCTTGTCAAGGGCAAATTCCCTGGCCACTTTGTTCCCTCCTGTAGAGTGT
>JAAZLZ010000254.1 GCA_012799075.1 Bacillota bacterium | reverse complement strand
TGATCCCCATAAAGACGCTGAACCAGCCCATCAAAGGCACAGGCACCAGCCATGGGGCAATCATGTAAGCAACGCTGATCAGGATCCCGCCTCCAACCATGTTCCCATACAAGCGAAAACCATGGGACAAGACCTTCCCCACCTCACCGACCAGATTCAACGGGAGAAGGAGGGGATGGGGACTGAGGTAGCCTTGAAGATAGTTGCCCAGCCCCTGTCTACGAATGCCCGTTCCATGGGAGACAACAAATACCATCAAGGCCAGGGCCAAGCTGGTGCTAAGATCCGCGGTCGGCGGCGAGACCCAAGGAATCATGGCCATCAGATTGGCTGTTAGGACAAACAGTCCCAAGGTAGCAATAAAGGGGAAGTAGCCCTCTCCCTCAGGCCCTAGGGTTTCCTCGACAAAGGAAAACAAACCCTCCACCACCAGCTCAGCGATGTTTTGGCGGGGACCCGGCACACCGATGGTTAGGCTCCGGGTAAGGACCAACGCAAGGACCGTCAGGAGAAGCATCAAGACCCAGGTGGTCACCACGGTACCGGTGACTTCGATGCCAAGAAAACTGAAGAGGACCTGCATCTCCACGGAAATCCCCCCTGATGCACAGGTAGTAAATAACCCCCTTCACCGACAGCAGCCCGAGGAACACGCTTCCCGGATTTACCAGATTGGACCACTGAAAACCAAGGGCAAGGGCAAAGGCCGCAAGCAAGGTCCTGATCAGGCGAGCCGCTGGGAACGGAACCCGGCGAACTAGGAGCCGCTCGACCTCCCAGGTTAGCAGCCAGAGATTGAACGCCGCGACCAAACCCCCCACGAGAAAACCGGCGACGATTGCCCGCGCGCCGGCCACCTTTGCAGCTCCCACCGCCAACGAGTTTAGAACGATTATCCCCCTCAGAGCGATCCTTTCGGGCTTCAATTCCGCTTTTCCAGGGCTTGAACGAGCCTATAAACAGAGACAAACCCGCCCACGGCTCCCAATACCAACAGGATCATGGTGAACAAGACCTGGGTTCCCAAGTAAAGGTCAATCAGACGGCCTAGGTAGACACCAAGGGACACGGAGACAACCATGATGGCCCCGATTTGGGTCATCAGACTCAAGTATCCTATTCCACGCCCGAATTTCCTTTGCATTTGTCTCTCCCGACCGGCCGCACTATTTAATGATATAGTAATAGGCCGCAATCTCATCCTCGGGGACCGTCTGCAGTCTATCTTCCAGTCGCTTTATCGTATGATTGTCGACGGCTTCAAGCCCCCGTTCCAAGGCCCGCCGACAAACAGCCAGGGATGCGTACGATTCCCGGTTCTCATCGATGAACTGGATAATCTCCTCGATGCGCCGTTCCCTCTCCATCAAGATCCCCCCTGGGCCTAGGATGAACCGAAAGCCCCATCCCTATTCACTGGACAATCCCCCATCAAGCAGCAGTCCCCGCAGCGAGGCCTTTGAGCCCGACAGATCTGGCGCCCGTGCTCGATGAGGTTCAAGTGGAAATCATAGACAAGTTCCGGGAGAACGAGGGGTTGTAATTTGGCTTGGGTTTTCTCTGGCGTCGAATTGTCCGTAACCAGCTTCAGTCGGCTCACAACTCGGTGAATATGGGTATCGACGGGAAAAATCGGGCGACCAAAGGCAAATAACATGATGCATGCCGCAGATTTCGGTCCAATCCCCGGCAGGCTCTGCAGGTAGTTCATCGCTGCTTCATCATCCATCGAGGCCAGAAAACCTAGGGAGTGGTCCCCCCGTTCTTCCTCAAGGCGAGCCACGATCGCCTTGATGCGAGGGGCTTTCTGAGGAGCCAGCCCTCCACTGGCAATCGAGCGGGCCACCTCCTCATCTGATGCCGCCATGACCCGGTCATAGGTTGGAAAAGCCCGTTTGAAGCTTTGAAAGGCCCGATCCCGGTTAGCATCCGATGTGGCTTGAGACAAAACCGTCAGGACCAGCACATCTAACGGATCCTCCGGCCACTTAGGCCTTTGCTCTCCGTATGTATTTTTCAGCTTGGCCGCAATTCGTTGGATTTTTTCGGTCACGATTTAACCCCCAAAAGCAGACTTCCCCCGGCCGGGGGAAGTCCAATAAGGTTCGATTTAAACCCCTAACGGGTGAACAAGACCCACAGGCTCCTGAACAAAGACCGCTAAGTCCCTTCGAGCAAAGCCCGTCTGTTGGCAGCGATGGATTCTTTGCTCAAGTCCTACTCCCCCAGGAAGAAGCACCCCCGCACCAAAGCGACGAGCTTGGGTCAAAAACCCATCGGGATTCCGATCCCACTCCTGGCTCCAAAAGGCTAAGGCCAGACCGCCATAGCGGGCCAGGGCCCCTTCCAAGTACTCAGGAGTGCTGGCAGCCACCGCAAGTTTGCTTCCCCCCGCCATTTGGAAAGCATCAATGGCCTGAATCAATCCCTCGAATTCTTGTCCGTTTCCCCGCAAGTCCCACAGGGCAAGATGTCCCGATCGGGCCATGGCCTCCCCCAATTGGGGCCAGTCAACCCGCTCCAATGAACCATCAAGCTCACTCATAGCCACCGGCAGCTCAGCCTCCAAAACAGCATAAGACCTCATGCCAGCCAAGACCAATCCCCCATGGGGCCTCCTTCCAACAGGCCTCCGGTCTCCTAAAGCCTGCTTCAAGGCCCTGGTATGGTCTGGATTACTGCCGCAGCAGCTTCCGAGGAGGTTAATCCCCAAGTCCACAAAATCCTCCACATATTGGGCCATGTCCTCGGGGGTCTCAGGATAAACGGTCTTTCCCTTCTCCATCTGGGGCATGCCTGCATTGGGCAGAGCGGACAGATGGGCAGGCGCATCGGCCATTTGTCCGATAAATCCAACCATTTGCTCCGAACCAACACCACAGTTGCTGCCAACGGCCCAAGCCCCCATCCTGGCCAAGACCCATCCCGCCGTCCCCGGATCTGTCCCCCCCATCGTTCGTCCCGATGGTGTAAAGCTCATCTGGACAATGATGGGCAAGGAGGTTGCCTCCCTGGCCCCGAGCAAAGCCGCCCGGACTTCCTGCAGGTCCATCATCGTCTCAATAATGATACAATCCGCCCCTCCCTCAGCCAGGGATGCCGCTTGTTCAGCAAAGATATCCCGGGCTTGGAAGAAACTAAGCTCCCCCCAAGGCTCCAAAAACTTGCCCGTCGGTCCGATGGCCCCAGCCACATACTTATCCTTGGCCACTTCCCTAGCCAGGGCGGCACCTTCTTCATTGACCCTTTGGACCAGATCCCCTGCCTCGTAGGCTGACAGCTTAATCCGACTGCCACCGAAGGTGTTTGTTTCGATGATATCACAGCCCGCCTCCAAGTACCGCGCATGGACGCCCTTGATGAGGTCCCGTTCCTTTAGATTGAGAAGTTCCGGACAGCTGCCAGGAGGTATACCGGCCTGGAGCATGGTCCCCATGGCCCCATCAAACAGCAAGATCTTGTCCCGAACGCGCTCATTTAGGGTCAATTGGCATCCCCTTTCAGACGTCCAGCCCCTCACCAGGCCGGAGTATGCGGCACTTAGCCTTGTCGCCGACCAGCTTGGCAAACTCCTCAGGGTCTTGGCAAATGAGCTCAAAGGTATTGTAATGCATGGGAACGACCATCCTGGGTTTTAGAAGTTCAACCGCGTACGCGGCGTCCTCCGGACCCATGACAAAGTTGTCGCCGATGGGCAGGCAGGCCAAATCGATCTTCTCCCTCTTGCCGATGAGCTCCATGTCCCCAAAAAGACCAGTGTCCCCCGCATGGTAGAGGGTCTTCCCCCCGGCCCTAAGCACAAAGCCGCACGGGTTGCCCGTGTATTCGATCGTATCGTTGATCACCGCCGAGCCATGCCAAGCCGGGGTCAGCTTCACCCATCCAAAGGGAAACTGGCGAGCACCACCGATTTGCATTGGGTGGGCCCTGACCCCACGTCGTTCACAGTACACAGCTAGTTCGTAAGGTGCAACCACCAGTGCTTCGGTGGCCTTGGCAATATCGATGGCATCCCCCAAGTGGTCGCCATGACCATGGGTTACCAAAACAGCGTCTACCTCAACCTCCTCTGGCTTCATTGCCGCTTGGGGATTGCCCGACAAGAAAGGATCGATGATCACCTTCTTACCTTCTGCTTCAATGAGGAAGCAGGCGTGCCCTAGGAAGGTTGCCCGCACCTTTACCACCCACCTTTGTCAGAATTTCCTTAGCAATACAATTGTATCCCATTCACACCCCGCCATACAAGCCTTATCCGCCGATCAGCCGTCCAACTGCCGCCACCGGCTTCCCAACGGACCGGACAAGCTCTTCGAACCTCTCCGGCCAAAGGGAAATCAATAGACAGGTTGCCGGTCCAGCGGATTTGTCCAGATCTAGGTCAGTCTCAAAGGCAACTTCCAATCCCGCCGTCGCTGCCAATATGCCAGCTTCGTAACCGATTCCCTTGGACCCAACAGGTATAATATCGGAGACGTATTCCAACTCCAGCAGATGCTTAAGCAAAGGCAAATCAACGGTCTCGGGATCATCAAGGGAGACCTCTGATCCAACCTTAGGCAGTCCAATGCAAGCAATCAACTGCCCCGACCGGGCCGATCCCACCCTTAGGTTCTCCTTTGTCACGGTGCCGATTACAGTCATTCCCAGCCCCGTTTCCTTGGTGGGGATATTTTCTTCGGTACTCCCGGTGATCACCAAGTCCCGTTCCAGCCCAGCCTGAGCTACCTCATCCTTGATCCCAGCGATGATTTCCTCTCCGGTAGGAATCATTTCCACAGCCAGGGCATTGATGACCACCAGAGGCCGAGCCCCGGTGGTCATCACTTCCAACAAACTTCCTCGGCTTGTCAGCCGGCCAACTACATACCCCGACACCTTGACCAGATCGTTCTCCTTCGGACCGATAGCTCCTAGGGAATCGCAGGCCACCACCAGCAAGGGACCCTCTGCCATTTCGATTAAGGTCACATCCCGCAACTGCTTGACTTTCGGACCCATCGCGTTCCCTTCCTTTACCAGATCTTTTTCAGAGCCTTATACAAGGCGGCAGCCGCTACCACATTGACCGTCGAGGCGACAAGCAAGGGCAAGAGCATAGCACCAAAAAAAGCGGGCCCGAAACTCGGCAATAGACAAAAGAGGGCCGGTGCTCCAACTCCGTTAAGCAGCGATGTTGCCACCACCGCGGTCCCCATTCCAGTTCGTTTCTTCAAATAGCCAAACACAGCCGCGAAGACGGCCATTTGTATAGCGATAAACAAATGGATCGGCAATGACAAGGGGAAACCAACTGTCCCTGCACTGAAAAGATGTCCCAAGGCGGCAATCAGAGCCCCCTCCTTGGAACCAAAGGCCAGTGCTCCCAAATAGCCAGGAGCTGAATCCAACGCCACCGTTCCCGTGGGGCTTGGGATCTTGATCAAAGCCCCGACCCCGCTCAATGCTACCAACGCCGCCATACGCGCCATTCGTTTACTTACCGACACCCCTGCTTCTTTTTCCATCATCGACATGTTTTTTGCCTCCTCTTAAATAAAATAAGCCCCCAGCACCTAAGCTGAGGACTTTACCATCATCCTACAGGCCACCCCCTTCCCGAGGGCATTCACCCCACAAATGGGCAGGCCTCCTGGCTTCGGGTCATTGCTTCCCTACCCCTTCCCAGGTTCTTAACCCAGTGGCATGTGCAGGGAAGCTCGCCTTCACAGTAGCGGGACTGCTCAGGATTTGCACCTGATTTCCTATTCTTCGTATCGGAACGACACCCATTTGTTATTCAGTTGGCCTATGTATTATTCGTCCTCCCAAC
>JAAZLZ010000253.1 GCA_012799075.1 Bacillota bacterium | reverse complement strand
TAAAGGGTCCTTCTGATTTTCTCCAGATCGATTTTAATCATGCCCCCCTTACGTTATTCTTCTGACTCCTCTGGGTTCTCCGCTGCTATTTCAATTCTATGTACTGGCAGTACTAATGTCAAGTTATAGCAATAAAGCCGGTTATAGGGGGCTTATTTGGCTTCCTGACCCTTTAAATTGCCTTGCCCTTTACTCCGTGTTATCATAATAGCATTAGGGGGAACTGGGAGGTTTAAAGATGATTACCCTCGACGACGTACGGAAAAACGACAACTTCAGGCTGATGATCCACAAGGCCAACGCTTATCTAGCAGCCCGAGGTTACACCGAACATGGGCCCCGGCATGTCAATTACGTAGCTAAGACCACAGCTTATATCCTCGAGACCCTGGGATACGATGAGCGCCAGGTAAACCTGGGCGCGGTTGCCGGCTACCTCCATGACATCGGCAACATGCACAACCGCAAATTCCATGGGCCCACCGGTGCAAACATCGTTTTTTGCGAACTCCGCCTGTTAGGAGTACCCTTGGAAGACATTGTCGAGATCACCACCGCCATCGCCAATCACGAAGAGGAAACGGGCCTGCCCGTCAGCCCCATCTCCGCGGCATTGATCTTGGCCGACAAGAGCGATGCCCATCGAACTCGGGCCCGGCGGAAAAAGCCCAATCCCGATATCCACGATCGGGTCAATCTGGCCATCACCGATTCGGCTCTGACGGTAGACCCCAACGAGCGGACGATAACTCTCGATCTTACCTTCGACACCCAACAATGCCAAGTGATGGATTTCTTTGAGATCTACCTCTCCCGGATGGAAATGTCCAAGAAAGCCGCGGAGATGTTAAACTGCCGCTTCCGCTTGGTCATCAACGGATTGGAGATGCTCGGAAAGACCGGTCCCGCCGAACGGCCAATAAAAGTCGCCGGCGCCTAGAACCTCTCCAAATGGAGCACATCCTGCAAGGAGCGCTTCCTGGGTTGGGGAGCCTCATCGCTGTAGCCGATGGGAATCAGGGCGACTAGCTTCATGTCGTCAGGTGCTCCAAGAAGGCTCCCCACTTCCTTGGCATAGGTCTTTTTGTCCCCCGCCACCCAACAGGCAGCCAGTCCAAGCGCGTGGGCGGCAAGGAGAATGCTCATTGTGGCTGCACTGCCATCTTCAATGTAGTACTTGCAGTCCCGGCAAAAAACAGCAACACAGACGGGCGCCTTGGCGATGAAGCGGCCGAAGTCAGTGAGTTCTGCCAGATCACGGCGACCCTTCTCCCCAGTCACCACCACAAACTCCCATGGCTGTTCATTGCGGGCCGTCGGCGATAACCGGGCGCAATCGATGATCTGCTCGATCAGCTCCCTGGGAACCGGCTCCTTCCGGAACGTCCGGATACTCCGTCGGCTCTGCAAAGCGGTAATTGCATCCATGCAACATGCCTCCTTGTCTTATTCCAGCCCCCGGCAAGCCGCCAGGAAGTTAGCGGCCAGTTGGGGGTTGTGGGCGAAATGGATGTGTATTTGACTTGCCAGCAACTTTCCATGAACATAACCTTCAGTCCTTCCCCCGGGCAAATCATAGGCGTAGGGGAAGGGGTCTTCCTCGGGTACAAGATAGGAATACCGGAATTCGTGGCCCCGCACCCGCTGACCTTGCCGCAGGAGCAAGCTATCCCGCCGGGCAACCGGCTCCACATAACCCAGGGCCGCAAGCTTCTCCCCAAAGCAGGCCCGCGCGGGAATGAGTCCCACCCCGGGATAGTCTTTCCCATCGGTGCCCATCATCTTACGACAAAGATAAACTAAGCCCCCATCCTCGGCATAAATTGGCATCCCTTGGGCGGCGGCTTGACTTATTGCTTCGTGCATGGCTCGATTGGCACTGAGCTCTTCCCCATGAAGCTCCAGGCGCCCCCCGCCAATGTAAAGGCCTTCGGCCCCGGGAGGCAGTCCTTTGTCATGCAAGGGACTGAAATACTCGATTTGGGCCCCTTGGGACTCCAACAAATCGAGGTTGTCCTGATAATAGCAGCAGAAAACCTGGTCTTTAGCTACGGCCAAAGAAACCCGACGGGAACCCTTCGGCAAAGGAGGGGCCTTGGGGAGGGAAGGAGCACTGGCGGCCAGAGCCAACAGCCCGTCTAAGTCCAGCCCATCTTCCATCATGCAGCCCAGCTCTTGGTAGAGGCCCCCTCCCACCTGGGCTGCCAGTCCCAACTGGCGTTCCGGTATCCGGATGGTTTCCCTCGGGCTTAGACAGCCCAGGCTCCTCACACCTGCCTCTTTTTCCACCGCTTCCTTGACAAGCTGGTAGTGCCCGAGGCTTCCTACCCTATTGAAGATCACTCCCCCCAGGGAGCAAGCTTCATCGAAAGTGTTAAACCCGTGGACCAGGGCCCCAATGCTGCGCGCGCTCCCTGCGGCATCCACCACCAACACGATCGGCGCCCTAATGAGGTCCGCGATTTGTGCGGTGCTGCTTTCCTTGCCGGAAGACCCGCCGCCGTCGAACAGCCCCATTACTCCTTCGACGATGGCGATGTCGGCACCTGTTGATGCCCGGACAAAGGAACCTATGGCCTGCTTTGGGGACATCAACCAAGGATCCAGATTACGGGCCGGTCGACCGGTAACAGCCGTATGGTGCCCGGTGTCGATGTAGTCGGGACCGACTTTAAACCCCTGGACAATCAAACCCCGCTTCTTAAGGGCGGCCATCAAGCCCAAGGTCACCGAGGTCTTTCCAACACCGCTGTGGGTCCCGGCAACAACTAGCCGGGGCACGGTCACCAATTCACCCACCTCCTCGCCACCAAGCCTAACAAGACCACCAAGCCCGAGACTCGAAAAAGCAAGGCAACCGTCCCTTCCAAGGAATCAAGATCCAACGGCCGCCGATCCTCCCCCATGTAGGCCCGAAAGGAAGGTATGCCGTTGTAATAGTTGAGCCCCCCCAGCTGGATGCCTAAGGCCCCCGCCGCCCCAGCCTCACTGATGCCGCTGTTAGGGCTGGGGTGGGAGCGGGCATCAGTCAAGATAGCCTGCCAAGCACCTTTTCCATCCAGGTTCAAGGACCAGGCGGCAATGGGCAAGAGGAGCCCTGTCAACCGCGCGGGGAGGTAGTTGACCAAATCGTCAAACCGAGCGGCGGCCCAGCCGAAATGAAGGTAACGGGGGTTCTTGTAGCCGACCATGGAATCTAAAGTGTTCGCGGCCCGGTAGGCCATGGCCAGCGGCGCTCCGCCTAAGAAGCCATAAAAAAGAGGCGCCACCACCCCATCCACCATGTTCTCCGCCACCGTCTCGATGGTTGCCCGCAGCAGTTCTTCCCGATCCAGGCTGGCCGTATCCCTGCCGACGATTTGACCGACTGCCCCCCGGGCTCCCTCCAGGTCATCTTGTTGGAGCAAGCTTTTTATTTTCCCCGCCTCCCGGGCCAACCCCCGGGCCGAGATAGTGGTGGAAATGAGCCAGATGCCCATGATGCTTGCCAAAGCAGTATGGAAGGCTCCAAGGATCCACAATAGACCGTAAGAGCCCAAGTAGGTAATGGAAATCACCCCCGCCGTCAGCAAGACCCCGGCCAGGCGAGCCCCGCGTGGGGTCTTGCCCCAAGGATAAAGGAGCCGCTCACCCCAGCTGATTAAGCACCCCATCCCCACTACCGGATGGGGAAGACCGACGGGATCCCCTACCATCAAATCGACCAAGTAGGCAAGTAGGATTGACACTAGCTTCCTCCTCCCACCAGGCGGCTAATGGCCTCCATATCCAAGGCCCTTTCCAAGGCATCGGCCAAGGAGTCATAGGGGTCTTCCTGGGGAATGGACCCGGCGGGTCCCAAGCCCTTTCGCTGCCGCAAGTAATTGATGAACGACAAGGCGACCTTCTCATTATCGAATAGTCCATGGAGGCTGGTCCCCCAGACTCCGGGAGCTGCAACTCCTTCAAGCTCTCCGTCTATGGAGCAGAAGGGATCCTGGCCTCCCCTGACCCCTTGGACCTGATAGCCCTCGATGACCAGGCCCTCAAGGTCCGCAAGCCATCCTTCATCGGCAACAATCCGGGCCCAAGTCCGCCGGGGCGACAGGGGAAAAAGTTCAACCGCTGCATCGATCAGGCCTAGGCCGGGTCCTATTCTCTCCCCTTGGTCCAGGATTTCTCGGGCAAGCATGGCATAGCCCTCGCCGATCCCCACCACCGGCACTCCTAGGGCCATGATGGCGGATCTGCTTTCCTGCAACAGGCTTAAGTCCGCGATGATGTTCTTGCTGCCAGGCACAATCAAGGCATCGGGCCTCCCCAAGGGCTGTCCCGGACGGATGCAGCGAAGG
>JAAZLZ010000252.1 GCA_012799075.1 Bacillota bacterium | reverse complement strand
GCGGGGCAGGAAATGGGAGAGTAGGGATGCCGGTCGATTACGGGTATTGCGCCGGTGGGGATTTACGCCCCGAGAATGCGCTGAAGTGATGAGAAAGCCCCTTAGCGAAGTCAAAAAGAGATGGCCTGGGTGATAGACGCTCATACGCAAGCCTGCTGGAGTTAACCATAATAAAAGGCGGGGCTTTCCCCCGCCAGGAAGAATCGTCAGTCCTCACGGATTATCGCAGCTAGGTGCTTGCTGACCAAGTTGGCTGTCTCTGTGTCAAGATTGAGGGAATGGATCGCGACGATGCCTCGATGGAGATAACGATCACGGGGATAGATTCCTTGTAATTTGAGCTGTTTGGAGACATCAGTTGCGGATTTGCCCAGTTTCTGCTCATCGATCGTTATTTCAAGCATAGGATAGGCCCCTGGATAGTCTTCGGTAATCTGAAGTCTTACCCCCGGGACGTCCTGTATTCGGTCGCCAACTCCTATAAGCAGTGTCCTCAGGAAGGCTGCTCTGTCGGCAAAGCCATCGGCGGCCAAGCGTTCTAGCGCCACCAGCAATCCGATAATGGCTTCCTTGCTTACTTTCATTGGCCGGCCAATACCATGCTCCGGCACTCCCTTGAGTTTGGTTTTGGGGATCAGGGAGGCTGGCGGCTGCCAAGCATCGAAGGAGCCCACGGCCATATCAAGCATCTGCAGGGCGGCGGAGGCGACAAGGTCGCTTCTTCCGCATAGGATGCCGGTGTTTTGCGGGCCGCGGATGCCTTTGCCGCCGCTAATGCATACCAGGTCGGCGCCTAGATCAATGAACCGGTGCAGATTCTCAACGGGCGGAATCTGGGCAGCCGCGTCGACAATCACGGGAATGCCGTATCTTCTTCCCAGGGCAATGACCTCTTCAAGGGGGGGATGGCTCTCCGCTCTGGCAGCATAAGCGATGGCTACGGTTTGCTCACTAATAGCGGTCTCTATGTCCCGGGGCCGGATGATGTGAACCTCATGGGGCGGAGTGGTCGAATTGGGGATTCCCACTCCGATGAGTTCGGCGCCGGCGGCGCGAATGGCATGATCGAACCCACTGATTTGGTGCCAAGGCTTGATTACTTCGTTTGGCATCTTGCTTGTATCCGGCAGGCGGTTCATCTTAGCCACATCAAGATCGCAAATGCATGCAGCGGTGGCAAGGGTCAGGGCCGCTGAGGCGCCGGCGGTCACAATGCCTGCCTCTGCATGGGTTAGTCTAGAGATCACCTGATTGGCTGCAGCTTGGAGCTCCTCTAGGCACACCGAGTACTGCCCTGCTTCCCATATGGCATCTAGGGTTTCCTTCTCCATGTGGGCTCCGCCCAGGCGAGTTACTGTTCCAGTCACATTGACAACTGTCCGGACGCCGAAACGGTTGTAGATATTCATGGTCATGCTTCCGTTGCCGCTTTCGCGTCTTGTCGACCGCGCAAGAACCAGCTTCGCTCCAGATCAACGATGTATGGAGCAAGGCCTCGCCTTTTTACGGCATCCTTTCCTTGTGCTGTAGTTATGACAGTTGTGCCCGTCCCAAGAATGACACCACCAAGCATCGCGATTTTGCCCCTGTTGATTGTGGCATAGGGTCGGCCTGCCAGCGGGTCAACTATAGTGATGTCAGCATCTGCGCCATGGCCCAAATGCCCTTTATTGTTGAGGCCCAAAATCCGAGCGGGATGATAGCTTGTCTTCATGACGAACTCGGGCCAAGTAAGACCGTACAGCCTAACCAACGCGGTCCCCTTGGTAACGATGAAATTCCTGGGTATGCCGCCGCCATCGGTGGAAATGGCATCGACAACAAATCGGCCATCGGTGTTTTTACGGGTGGCGCAGAGGAAAAGACTCAGTGCGGGGTTGGTCGGGCAGGAGACGGTAACATCGCCATTATTGGCTTCCCAATACTCTAGGCCCTCTTTTCCTGTTATCAGTACGCTCTCTTCACCAAGTTCGCAGGTGACCAAGACAAAACCGTCTAGAATGCCCTGCCGTAGGCCCTTCTCGTCCCTTGAATAACCTCCCATGCTTAACGAATTGCCTGTCCCCTTGCTTTCTAGTTGCCCGTCGACGCATCGGCCCGGCGCCCCGCTGAATTGGGCCAGATATGCCTCGGAAAAAAGATTAGGATTGGCTTCAAGCAATCCCAAGGTTTCGATGCATTCCTCAAGGGGGCTGGCCGTTCGACCTCGGGCGTAAGCATTGACATGGGCCATTTGAACGGAAAAGCCTTCTGCAAGCTCGACGGCTTCCTTGAAGCTGTCGAGGGTGTTTAAGACTGTCTCATCGGATTCGGCAGTGCCTGCGTGGAAGGTAAGATAGGCCCTTTTCTTGTTGGTCAACTCGATAGTCCGTCGTGTGGCCTCCCGGGCTAGAGGATAGTGGCCTCCTAGAATCTTAAGTCCCAAAGCGCCGTTTTCTAGGCTCTTGTCGATCAGAACGCCGATCTCTTGCGGGCTGGGATTGACTCCCTTAACGTTGTAATCGGGTCGTATCATTTGCAGACAAGCCATGTTTAGTCCCGCACCATGACTTACGGCATTATCATAGAATTCTTCGAGGGGTCCCCCAACATCGACTGCTGTGACGGTTCCAGCTTTGACCATGTTGTTCATTGCCGTCCGGCCCTTGCAGACAAACCCTGTGTGTACATGCAGGTCGATGATTCCTGGCAAGACCATCTTGCCAGCAGCATCGAAGACTCTTTGTCCCCTTGTGAGGTCAATTTCCGGAGAGACTTCAACGACCTGTCCATCTGCAATGCCAAGGTCAAAAGTGCCATTAACGTTGTTTTGGTAATCGACCAGGTGTCCACCCCGAATGATAAGATCAAACATTATGCCACCTCTTCTTGTGGATGCTAGTGTTGACGGTTATGCTAAAGCGCTTTGGTTACCTTGGAGAACTCGGTTCCGTCTCATTTTGATGATGGAGCTGATGATGCTGAATACGGCTATGCTCAGCAGTACTGCTGATACCGGCCTTGTGATAAAGGGAAGCCAGCTGCCGGACGAATAAGTTAGGGCCCGGCGTAGGTTTTCTTCTACCATCGGGCCTAAGATGAAGCCTAGGATCATCGGACTCATTGGCATCTTGGTTATATCCATGATTAGACCAACGAGGGCGAAGAGCAGCATTATCCAAAAGTCGAAGCTGTAGTTGTTGCTGGCAAAAGCACCTACATAACTTAGCACCATGAGAACCGGATACAAATAGTATCGGGGGATGGTGAGGACCCGGGGGAAAAGCCGCATGCCAAGATAGCAAATGACCAGGCAAATGACCGCGGCAATCGCCAATATGCCGAAAATGGAATTGACAAGCTTGGGTTGTTTGATGTAGAGCAGGGGACCGGGTATTAGACCGTGGATCATAAGACCCCCGAGTAGGAGGGCTGTAACACTGTCTCCGGGGATGCCCAGACTCAACATGGGAATCATGGCTCCTCCAATGGCTGCGTTGTTAGACACCTCGGAAGCCCAGATTCCTTCGGCGGCTCCTTTGCCGAACTTTTCGGGGTGCTTTGAGGAGCTTTTGGCTTGGGCATATGCAATTAGGTTGGCTACACCTGCTCCCATCCCGGGCAAGAAACCAATCCACAGGCCGATGAAGAACGAACGGATGATATTCCAGGCATTATCAACGATTTCTCCTATGCCAATGCCTAGACCTGTCACCTTCAGATCAACCTGGGGAATAGGCTTATCCTCCGCATGGTCAACGCATATTTGTTTGATGGCAAAGACTCCGAGGATGAGAGCCAACAAGTTAATGCCGGCGGATAAAGGAACCATGCCGAAGGTGAAACGCAGTGTGCTTCCTATGGGTGCTATCCCAATGGTCCCCAGCAGGATGCCGAGAAAACCGGAGGCTAAGCCTCGAAAGGGTTCCTCCCTTGCGAGGGTCGCAATCAGCGTTAGCGCGCAAAACATGAGACTGGTGTACTCGAAGGGACTTAGTTTGAGGGCAATGTTGGCAACCACGGGGGCAATGTAAATCAGACAAATGATGCTGCCCAATGTTCCGATAAAAGAGGCTATTACTCCGATGCCCAGGGCTTTTACAGGCTGTCCTTGCTGACTTAATGGGTATGCGTCAAAACAAGTGGCAATGGATGCCGGCGTGCCCGGTATCCCTAGAAGTGTTGCGGCGATGAACCCTCCTGAAATGCCGCCCACATAAATACCGATCAATAGTGCCATTCCCATTTCAGGATTCAAGGCAAAGGTCAACGGCAAGGCTAGGGCCACGCCAGTAGTTGCTGTAAGACCGGGAATAGCACCGAAAACGAGGCCAATAAGCGAGCCGATAAACACCAAGATCATCATGATCGGCTGCTGGACCACCATCTTGAAAGCTTCAGCAAGCACTAACATGTAAAATCACTTCCTCAACGGGATCTACCATACTCCAGAGGGCAGTATGACCATGAGCAGTTCTTGGAACACATAATAGACAATGAAGGTTACAGCCAGGGAGACTACTACAGTGGTCAAATACTTGCTTTTCGGTTGCCCCATCATCCTTATGGTGATGTAGAGGGCTATGGGCGTAGCGATCAAAAAGCCAGAGTATATGAGGCCAAGGGTATACCCAATCAACAACACGGCCATCCAACCCATGCGTCGCCAGCCTTCCGGGGTCAAGAACGGCTCAGTTCGCTTTTGTGGTTGTACAAGAATGAACAGACCACAAATTATCAGTCCTGCCGCCGCGATGGAAGGGAAAAACCGAGGCCCTGGATCGTGTTCAATGACTGGGGCAGACAGGTCCTTGGCCATGATCAATACAGCAATGCCAATAAGGGCTAGAACGCTTCCTGTCAACCGATTTCGGTTCATGTAGGTCTCATCCTCGCATGGTTTTTCGAGGAAGGGCCGTTGGAAAAACGGCCCGCCCCCAACGGGAAGCTATTTCTTCAAACCGAACTTTTCCGCCAACCGGCCTATTCTGCCGAATTCATCTTGAAGGAAGGCTTTGGTGCCCTCGGGATTTCGATAGCCCCATACGTGACCAATCTTTTGGAGCTTTTCGATGTAGTCGGGGTCAGTCTCAAGTTTGGCCAGTGCGTCGGAGATCACGTTGACGACTTCGCTGGGAAGCTCTGGAGGACCATAGAGGGTATGCATTGATTGGAACACGATGTCGTAGCCTTGTTCTACAGCCGTGGGGAAATCGGGTGCAAGGGGATCTCTCTGGGTGGCACACACGGCCAAGACTCGCATGATGTCCGCTTCCACATACTCACGTGCCGCGCCAACAGTTGCCTGAATGAGATTGAGCTGTCCTCCCCGCAGGGCGGCCAGCTTATCCGCCTCGAATCCGGCATCGAGGAGCCTCAGCTCAATGCCCGCCGCGTCCATCAAGGCCAGGGACAAGAAGTGGCTGCTAGCACCAGTTTGCATGCCAAAGGCGTACTTCTTCGGATTAGCCTTGGCGTCTTTGACAAGGTCATCTAGGGTTTGCCAGGGGGAATTCTTGTCGGTTGCGATCGTTTGGTTGACTGCGGCTGTTGTAGCAATTGGGGTTAGGTCGAGGGGAGACACGCCGTAAAGTCCTGTATGGTATCGAACGTGGGCGTTGACGTGATCATAGAGCAATGTATATCCATCTGGTTTGGCGTGGATGGTTGTGTCCGTGGCGACAGAACCGCCGCCGCCCTCCTGGTTGACCACAACTACAGGCACCCCGAGTTGCTCCCGCAGAAACTGGGCTATAATCCGGCCCGAAGCATCCGTTGCCCCCCCGGCTTTTGCCGCTACCATTATTTTGATCGTGGAGGAGGGATACCCGGCAGCTCCAACAAGGCTCCATGATAATGACACGATGAGAATCACCGTCAGTAAACCGGCAGACAATCGTCTCAATGTCCTGCACCTCCTGATTTTTGTGTTGGTGCAATAATCCTCAGTGCCCACCTCTGTTCGGAAAAGTGACAGAATTGATTCCATCCCCTCCTTCACGACCAAGTCAACATGAGTTCATGCGGGAATGGGTCAACTCTGTATTGTTTCCCAGGCTGCACATCCTACGGACTTTCCTTCAACATTGAAGACCTCCGAGCGCATGGATGCCGTGTTTAACTCCCTGGAATCCCTCCTTCCTTAGTGATTACCTGACACAGCCTCGAGCGGCAATTCCCCAGACGGCCTCAACGTATCCGTCGCGGCAGCAGTAATACATGTCGTGGAGATTGACCGTGGTACAACAATGACTGGGGATCAGCCGCACCTTGTCACCGATGCTTAGCTCCAATGCCGGATCGGTGGCCCTGATAAACCCGTGCTCTTCCGCCAGCTTTGTCAGCTCCCAACCTGGCGCGCCTTCAAGTCGAGGCAGGCCGAATTCTTCTGTAATAGCTTTCTTGCCTGCATCTAGAATCGCCTCGAAGGGGCCTTTTTTGCTAATGACTGTTGCAAGCAAAAACAAAGAGTGTTCGAATTCGATGCCCTCAATGTCACCATAGCGCGTGTCCATGAATATATAGGAGCCGGGCTCGATTTCGGTGATGCCGGGGTTCCTTCCTGCAAGATCATAGGTTCCCGTGCCCGCGGCACTGACAATTCCCACCTCAAAACCTGCATCTTCCAACGCTTGTTTATGCTTGATCAATACTCCATTGGCATCAGCGCATCTGGCCTGTCTCTCCCCGATGTCTTTAATGAATACAGCATGGCCCTCATAGCCCATTAATCCGCGCAATTCCAGGTTGGGACTGGCAGCAATTGCTCTGGCAAGGACAAGGGTTTCCTCGATAGAGCGGGAGCCGCATCTTTTCATCCCGACGTCGACCTCGATGACAACGGGAATCACAACTTGTTTTGACCTAGCCGCGGCATTCAGGTCTCCAATGTTTTTCAGATCCTCAACAGCTACTATGACGTCGGCCAGTTTTGTTAAACTGGCTAAGCGGGCGATTTTTGATTTTTCCACAACCTGGTTGCCGATCAGAATGCTTTTGATGCCGGCACTTACCATTATTTCTGCTTCGCTGAGTTTCGCACATGTGATGCCGATGGCGCCCTTCTCCATCTGTTTGTGGGCAATGATGGGGCATTTATGGGTTTTG
>JAAZLZ010000251.1 GCA_012799075.1 Bacillota bacterium | reverse complement strand
ATCGGGAAGCCATGGCGCGATTTGGATCGGATAAGCCCGATATGCGGTTTGGAATGGAGCTTGTTGATGTCACTGAGGCCTTCCGGGATTCCCAGTTCAAGATTTTTGCCCGGACAGTGGCCGCAGGGGGGACCATTCAGGGTTTGAATGCTCCCAAGTGTGCTTCCTTCACTCGACGGGAGCTCGATGAGCTGGTGGAGGTGGCTGGCACGTTCGGTGCCAAGGGCTTGGTGTGGCTTGTGTTTGACAATGAAGGGATCAGGTCGCCAATAGCCAAGTTCCTCACCGAACCGGAAACCGATGCTTTGAAGACGCGGCTCCAGGCCCAGACGGGGGACCTGGTTCTACTGGTGGCTGATGAACAGCAGGCTGCCTTGGAGATCCTGGGACAGGTTCGTCTCTTCTTGGGACGGAAGCTGGATCTTATCCCGACAGATGAGTTCAATTTCCTGTGGGTGTTGGATTTTCCCTTGTTTGAATGGGATGGGGAAGAGAAGCGATTCGTCTCTGTCCACCATCCGTTTACATCGCCCCTCGATGAGGACCTGGCGTTCTTGGATACAGATCCTGCCTTGGCCCGCTCTAAGTCCTATGACTTGGTGCTGAATGGCTTTGAATTAGGCGGGGGCAGCATTCGTATTCATCGTCGTGATATCCAGGAGAAGGTATTTAAGTCCTTGGGTCTGACGGAAGCAGAAGCCCAGGACAAGTTCGGGTTTCTGTTGGAAGCCTTTGAATATGGGGCGCCTCCCCATGGCGGGATCGCCCTGGGGTTTGATCGCATGGTGATGCTCCTGGCGGGGCAGGAGTCCATTCGGGAGTGTATTGCTTTTCCAAAGACCCAGCGAGCTACCTGTCCTTTGACAGGAGCACCGGGCCGTGTTGCCGCCCGCCAACTGGAGGAGTTATCCATTCGCGTAGCGGCCTTGCCGTCAGAGGCGAAGAACCCGGCTGCCAAAGGCTGAAAGACCCATTGATGGGGACATCTCCGTGACTTGCAATGGAGGATCCCATGTGATATGATCGACATGCAAAATGAGTAGAACATATTCACGGCCCTACCGTGTGCGTGGTCAAACTGGCGGTGTTATGAGCCAACACCGAAAACTGGGGAGCCTAAACTCTGAAGGTGGCGCCAATGCCCTGGCAGCAGGGACTGGCAAAGCCTTCAGGTGGGCACCCACCTGCTAGAGCAGGTTCAGTAACAGCCAGTCTTAACGGCACGGTGGGGACTGTTTTTCTCATAGAGGGCAATGTCTACACATCCTTTCAATCGTACAGAACTTCTTATCGGTCCCGAGGGACTGGCGATCCTTGCCCAATCCAGGGTGGTCATTTGTGGGTTAGGTGGGGTTGGCTCCTACGCGGCCGAGGCTTTAGCCCGGGCGGGGATAGGCAGCCTAGTGCTAGTGGATCACGATATCATCTCCGCAACGAACATTAATAGGCAAATCCACGCCCTGACTACAACTGTAGGTCAACCTAAGGTGCAAGTAATGGCCCATCGGTTAAGGAAGATCAATCCTCGCCTGAACCTTACCCTTTGGCAAGAGTTTTTTACCGCTAAAGAGGCTGAGTTCATCTTTGCTTCGCCTGTTGATTACGTGGTGGATGCCATCGATACGGTATCAGCCAAGGTAGATTTGATCCTGACCGCCCGGCAAAGGGAGCTGCCGATTGTCTCATGTATGGGGATGGGCAATAAGCTCGATCCAACTTGCCTTCAGGTGACGGACATATCAAAAACCCATACCTGTCCCCTGGCCAAGGCGGTGCGCCGCCTTCTAAGACAAGCCGGTGTCAGTCAAGGGGTTAAAGTCGTCTTTTCGACGGAACAGCCCCTCCGGGTTCATGGGGGAACCCCGGGGAGCATCTCCTATGTACCCCCCGTCGCCGGGTTTTTTTTGGCCGCCTGTGTGGTAAGGGACTTGCTGGGGATTGACTAGCGCGTAAACTTGCCATCGGCGGCTTGGGATTGTGGTAAAATGATCAGGGGTGGTTAGGGTGGATCTGTTTGAGCATGCCTACCGGCAGGATGCGGTCAAGAAGGCGCCATTGGCCGTCAGGATGCGGCCGCGTAATCTAGAGGAGTTGTACGGACAAGACAAGGTCCTCGGCCCGGGTTCGCTGCTTCGTCGGGCCATCGAAAACGACTTGCTCCATTCGTTGATTCTTTATGGCCCGCCAGGGACGGGGAAGACGGCCCTGGCATGGATTATCGCAGGGATGACCAAGGCCCACTTTCATCCCTTGAATGCTGTCATGGCCACGGTTAAGGATATTCGGACCGTGGTTGGGGAGGCCAAGGAGCGGGCCCATCTTTACAGGCAGCGCACCATTTTGTTCCTAGATGAAATCCATCGCTTCAATAAGGCCCAGCAGGATGCCCTCCTGCCCTTTGTCGAAGATGGCACCCTAATCCTCATCGGAGCGACTACGGAAAACCCCTTCTTCAGTGTCAATGGACCATTGCTCTCCCGCTCCCGGGTTGTACCCTTGGAGAAGCTGACGCCCTTTGATTTGGAACAAATCATCGATAACGCCCTGCAGGATGAGGAGCGGGGTTTGGGGGCCTATTCCGTCGAGATGACCGAGTCGGCAAAGAAATGGTTGGCCCGGGCAGCAAATGGTGATGCTCGGGTTGCCTTAAATGCCTTGGAATTTGCTGTGATGGTTTGCCGGCCCGGACCTGATGGAATACGCATGATCGATGTGGATCTAGTCGAAGAGGCCCTCCAGTCCCGGCTGATTGATTATGATCCTTCGGGGGATGCCCATTTTGATCATGCGTCTGCCTTGATCAAGAGCATCCGCGGCAGCGATCCCCAGGCTGCCGTCTACTGGCTGGCAAGGATGCTAAAGGGCGGGGAGGACATCAATTTCATCACTCGCAGGCTGTTGATACTCGCGGCGGAGGATGTGGGACTGGCCGATCCCCAAGGGCTGGTGGTGGCCAATGCCGCCGCCCAGGCGGTGGAAAGGGTAGGTCTGCCGGAAGGGAGGATCATCCTCAGTCAAGCGGTCATCTATTTGGCGTGCGCCCCAAAGAGCAATCGGAGCTATTTGGCGATGGACAAAGCTCTCCAGGCCGTTGAAGACCTACCCTTTGCCCAGGTTCCCGTTCATTTGCGGGATGCCCATTATGCAGGTGCCGGATCCCTAGGCCATGGATTGGACTATAAATATCCCCACGATTATCCCCACTCACAAGTTGACCAAGAGTATCTCCCCCCACCCTTGCAAGGAATGGTCTTCTATGAGCCCGGCGATGAAGGCCATGAGTCCCGCATCAAGCGGTTCCTTGCCGAGCAAGACTCCTAATTTTATCTGCCAAATTATGTTGACAGCCTTCAGGGTCAGTGCTATTATTATGACGTAATCCCTATGGGTTTACTCGGGATTAGTTGGATGGAGGCAAAGTCATGCGGATCTCAACGAGGGGGAAATACGGGGTGCGGGCCATGTTCGATTTGGCCATGCGTTATGGTCAGGGACCCATTCCCTTGAAGACCATCGCTGAGCGCCAAGAGATTTCTGAGCACTATCTCGAACAATTGATGGGCAACCTACGTAGAGCAGGTTTGGTCAATAGTGTGCGGGGCGCCCAGGGAGGGTATGAGCTGGCCTTCACGCCGGGCGAAATCAAGATCGGACAGATCATCCGGGTCTTGGAAGGGCCCATCGCGCCGGTGGAGTGTGTGGAAGATGGGGCTGACCCGGCATGTGAACGTTTTGACAGCTGTGCCACGAGGCTGCTCTGGGAGCGTCTGCGGGACAGCATGACGGAGGTGCTAGACTCGACGACTCTCGCCGACCTGTGCGAGGAGGCCGCCAATCTTTGACCATTCATCGTGGGGAGGTTTGAGTCTATTGGATCGAATATACTTGGACCATGCAGCGACGACAGCGACCCGTCCGGAGGTTGTGGAAGCGATGCTGCCCTACCTTACCGAAAGGTTCGGTAATCCTTCCTCTGTTTACAGTCTGGGCAGGGAAGCCAGGCGGGCCCTGGATGAGGCCCGGGAGACGGTGGCCGATCTTATCGGCGCCGATGACAGGGAGATTGTGTTTACCGGGGGAGGTTCCGAGGCGGACAACTTAGCCATCAAGGGGGTTGCCTTTGCCAACAGGAACAAGGGAAACCACATCATCACATCGGCTGTTGAGCATCATGCTGTCTTGGATACGATGCGTTTCTTGGAGGCAAATGGATTTCGGATCACCATCCTTCCCGTCGACGGCTACGGCATGGTCGATCCAAACAGGGTGGTGGAGGCTCTAACGGAGGATACCATCCTGGTATCCATCATGCACGCGAACAACGAGGTGGGCACCATCCAGCCCATCGAGGAGATCGGCCGCATCCTTGCCGATAAGGACATCTACTTTCACACTGATGCGGTGCAGACCGCGGGCATCTTGCCCATCAACGTCGATGAGCTCTATTGTGATTTGCTTTCCCTTTCAGCCCACAAGTTCTACGGGCCGAAGGGAGTCGGGGTGCTATACGTAAGGCGAGGCACCAAGCTTGAACCTCACATCCATGGAGGCGCCCAGGAGCGTAAGCGCCGGGCGGGGACGGAGAATGTGGCGGGGATTGTGGGCCTGGCTAAAGCCTTTGCGTTGGCCCAAGGGGAAATTGACACTAGTGCTGTCAGGTTGACCGCTCTACGGAATAGGCTGCGGGATGGCATCGCGGCGCGGATCGATCATGTGCGTTTTAATGGCCATCCTACCTTGAGGCTGCCCAATAATGTGAATGTCTGTTTTGCCTTTATTGAAGGGGAGGCCCTCCTTTTGAATCTCGACATGCACGGTATAGCCGCATCGAGCGGGTCGGCTTGTACTTCGGGCTCCCTAGAGCCCTCCCATGTACTAGTGGCTATGGGAGTCCCCCCGGAGATAGCCCATGGCTCTTTGCGGTTGACCTTGGGTCGAGAAAACACCGAAGAGGAAATAGACGCAGTTTTGGATGTTTTGGTTGAGGTAGTGGAGCGATTGCGGGCCATGTCGCCCTTGTATGAAAAGACTACCTCCAGTCCACTACCATAGAAGGACCCTCCAGGGACCAAGTGAGGTGTTAGCCATGTATAGTGAAAAAGT
>JAAZLZ010000250.1 GCA_012799075.1 Bacillota bacterium | reverse complement strand
GAAAGCGGACCGCCTTGGAGAGGTGCTTCCCAAGCTCACCGATACGAGCCGGTCCTGCATCATGCCAGCCTGTAGATACCAGCGTATCAGCTTCAACACTCGTTTGCCGCTGATCCGTCGTCGGGCCACCCGTGGATGCGCCCTGCCGGGCGCACAACAGCAAAGACCCGGGGACACCCGGGCCTTTCGTCAAGTCTCAGATGTAGACTATAGCCCCAAGAACCGGACCTCATCAGCGATTGCTTCCTCTAGAATTCTTAAGGCTTCATCGATATCCGAGCGAGTTATAATCAGGGCGGGCGCAATTTCGATCGACTGCACCGAAGGTCGACAGAACGCACCTTTCTCCCTAATCCTCTTCACTATCCTAGGGGCAGGGTTGTTCTCTTCCGGAAAACGAGCTTTGGTCTTCTTATCCTGAACAAATTCGATGCCAAGCCACAACCCGATGCCCCGAACCTCACCCACAATGGGCTGCTTTTCCAATTCCTTAAGGCCATTCAGGAAATACTCTCCCATTTCCCGAGCGTTTTCCACCAACTCCTCTCGCTTGATTATTTCTAGATTAACCGAAGCCGCTTTACAAGCTACCGGATGGGCGCCATAGGTGTGTATGTGGCGGAAAACGGGAAACTCATCGATGACGGACGGCTTAGTGACAGCTGCACCCATCGGCACATAACCACTTGTCAACTGCTTTGCCATAACCATGATGTCCGGAACGACCCCAAAATGCTCTATTCCAAACATCTTGCCAGTACGTCCAAAGCCGGTGATGACTTCATCATCTATGAAGAGAACATCGTACTTGTCGCAGATTTCCCGGATCATAGGAAAGTATTCAGGCGGAGGGATGACGCAGCCCCCCATCTGCATTACCGATTCTGCAATGAAAGCCGCCACCTGTTCGGGCCCCTCATCTAGAATTAGCTTCTCCAAGGCTCGAGCGCAATCAATGCTGCAGTTGGGATACTCTCTACCATAAGGACAACGATAGCAATAAGGCCTGTCAACAAATAGATAGCCCGGCACAAGGGGATCCATGATCCTGCGCAGCGGATGGTTTGCTCCCATGGCGCTCAAGGCTCCCATGGTAGTTCCATGATAAGAATCCCGTCTGCTGATAATCTTGTACTTCCTAGGCAAACCGCGATAGTAATTGTACTGTTTGGCAAGTTTGAAGGCTGTCTCGACCGCTTCCGAACCATCACAGACGAAAAACGCCGTTGAAAGCTCTCCCGGCGTCAGTTCAGAGAGAGTCGCGGCAAACTCCACCGCAGCAGAGTTGTGGGATTCCACAGGAGTGAAATAGTGCAGCTTCTTTGCCTGCTCATACATCGCCTGGGCAATCTCTTCACGTCCCCACCCAACAGCATTGGCCCGAGTTCCCCCGGCTGCAAGGTCTAGATATGTCCTGCCGGTAGAATCAGCGACCCTTATCCCCTTGCCCTCCACCAAGGTCCACAAGTCAGGCTCCTCAGCCAGATTGGTGTTATGCGGAATCACATGCCTCGACGGTTTTTTCGAGCCCGCCACAAAATTCTCCCCCTTGCTAATCAGCATTAATATGTCCTTCAGTCTATGTTTCTTTCTATTTGCTTGGACTCCTCCCAAATAGTCAACTGCAAATCCAAAGACCTAGATCCGCGTGAATCTATCTGATCCTTGGGTATTTGTATCTTGTATTGTAAAGAAGGAACTCTGATCACAAAACAAGAATATTGAGGGCAGGTAATTGTTTGCCAACAATACCACAACGGAGGTGTCATTATCATGAAGAGAAGACCGATGTTTCTGCTATTGGTGGCAGCTTGTCTTTGTTTGACTGCCCAGGTCTTGGCCGCCCCGATCAACCTTACATTTCAACACAACTCTTCCACTGGACATACTTGGCAGGCAGGAGCGGAGTTTATGGCACGGGAACTCGCCGTTCGAACTGACGGCCAGGTTTCCATGACCATCTACCCGGCTGGTGTTCTGGCAGGACGTGACTGGAAGCGGATGTTGGAACAGGTCCAAACCGGCGTTGTGGACATGATGATTGAGTTCCCAGGAGCATATGCGACTCTGGTAGATGAAATATGGGTGATGCATACACCATTCCTGTTTGACGATATGGACCATTTCGACCGATTCCGCTACGATATTCCGCCCCAGCTCCAGGCCTACTTCGACAAGTTGGAGGATTACGATGTCACCCTGGTTGGGCTGTGGCCGCGGCCCTTCCGGCAGCACGTCAACTCCAGACGGCCGATTCGCACCCCGGAGGACCTCAAAGGGATCAAACTCCGCATGCCCGCGGTGTCATTTTTCTTGGATACAGCCGCGGCATTGGGCATAGAAGCCATCCCTCTCGCTTCGGGCGAAATCTACACTGCTATTCAGCTAGGCACCGTCGATGGTGAAGACAACTCCATCAATATCGTCTATGACTTCAAAACCTATGAGGTAGCCAGGTACTTTACCGTCTGGGACTACATTCCCGACGCAGTTCTAGTGGTGATGAACAGTGCCAAGTGGGCATCCCTGCCTCCCGATATCCAGAAGACCATTCGGGAAGTAGCCATGGAGGCGGGCGACTTGGTGCTGAAGCTGGAGAAAGAACATGAGGTGCGCAACATCGAGCGGATGAAGCAAGAGGGCGTTTCCTTCACGTTCTTGACAGAGCAGGAAAAGGAGCCCTTCAGGGAAATGGTTGTTCCCATCTGGGATAAAATGCGGGCCACCCTCGGGGCAGAAGACTTCGACGCCATCATCAAGGCAATCGATGCAAAGCGATAGCCCCATTGATGAAGCCTCCATCTGAAAGCGGTGTGTGGGCCCCGGGCCCACACACTTTCTATCACAGACCACCCCAATGCAAGCCATGCTGCTGTGATCAACGCAAGGGAGGGAACATGCCATGTTAAGGTACGTTTTAGACAAGATCGATGAATGGCTGACGATAGCCTGTCTGCTTCTCATGTTGGCAGGGGTTGCAACTCAGGTGCTCAGTCGAATCATCCCCGGCCTGTTTGCTCCATGGACGGAGGAATTTGTCCGGTTCGTCTTTGCAGCGTCAGTCTTTTTTGGAATGAGCCTCGGAATCAAGCACAACGACCATATCAGTTTGACATTCCTGGTAGACAAACTGGACCCTGGGAAACGGCGGTGGTTTGATTTGCTTTCCGTTGTATCCTTCATCATATTCGTTTCCCTGCTTGGCTATCTGGGCTGGCTCATGGTTCGCTACTATTGGGTGCGGGGCCTAAAAACGTCTGCCCTGCAGGTAAATTACGCCTGGGTCAGGGCATCCCTGGTGATCGGATGCGCCCTGAGCTTGGCGCGCCTAATCCAGCGATTCGTCCAGTTGATCGGTCAAAGGAGGGACCTGACATGCCGGTTCTGACAACCTCTGTATTCGTCTTGACCGCAATCTTGCTGCTGGCAGGGGTCCCGGTAGCAGTTGGATTCGGCCTTTCCTCTTTGGCGGTGCTTGCAATATCGAGGCCGGTGCCCGCGGTGATTGTCCCCCAGATGGTTTGGACCGGAGTTGAGAACTTCGTGCTGGTTGCCGTGCCCTTCTTCATCCTGGCTGGCAACCTCATGTCCACTGGAGGCGTTGCCCGCAGACTCATCAATTTATCCAACGCCGTCCTTGGGTGGACCCGGGGAGGGCTGGGCGCCGTCAATATCCTAGTCAGTTTGTTGTTTGGCGGCATGTCCGGCTCCTCCATCGCCGATGCCGCCACCTTCGGCACCTTGCTTGTACCCGAAATGATCGCAGATGGCTACTCCGCGGACTACTCTGCCGCTGTGACTGTCACATCCTCTACCTTGGCTGTTGTCGTACCGCCAAGCATCCTGATGGTGGTCTTGGGAGTCGTGGCTGAACAATCAGTTGCACGTCTTTTGGTCGGCGGACTGATTCCAGGGGTGGTCATCACTATCGGACTGCTCATTGCCAACTATGTTCTATCCACCAAGTACGAGTACGGCAGTTACGTAGAGTTCAGCTGGCAGGGTCTTAAAGACGGCGTTCGCCAGGGCGTTGGAGCCCTAGGGGCGCCTATTGTGATCCTGGGTGGAATCATGAGCGGCATTGTCACCCCGACGGAAGCGGCAGCAGTAGCCGTGTTCTACACCATGTTTGCATCCTGGATGTACGGGGAGTTTTCCTGGTCCCGCTTTTTCGATGCCCTGGTGGACACGGGCAAGGTCACTGGGTCCATCATGCTAATCGTGGCCTCTTCCACCCTTTTCACCTGGATCGTTAGCTGGGAGAATGTGCCTGCTCTTCTGGTCCGCCTTCTTCTGTCCCTGACCACCAACCCCGCCGTCATCCTTCTAATCATCAACTTCATTCTTTTCCTGGCCGGAATGTTCATTGACGCCTCAGCGGCAATCATCATCCTGTCGCCGCTGCTGTATCCGGTGATCACGCAAATTGGAGTTGACCCCATCCACTTTGGAGTAGTGATGGTGATGGCCCTGGCCATCGGCCTGGTGACCCCTCCCTTTGGAGTCTGCCTATTCACAATCTGTACAGTTACAAAGATTCCAGTGGAACGGGTGGTCAAAGCATCCCTGCCCTTCCTTGCTTCACTTATCTTGACCTGGTTCTTGGCAACCTACATCCCCGGAATAGTCCTCTTCCTGCCGCGGCTCGTCTTTGGATAGACTAGACTTCAGGAGGCTGACCAGTCAGCCTCCTTTTGCCTTACCGCCGCAGGAAATTGCTCTTTGACGGTGAATATTATAGGAACAGAGTAAACTTGAGGAGTGGGGAAAATGAAACTGATGTTAGCGGTCGTTGATGATGCCGATGTCCGCTCCCTCACGGAGAAGCTGGTTGCTGCCGGTCTGCGGGCTACAGTATTAGCCAGCACCGGAGGGTTCCTCCGTCAGGGAAACACCACGCTGCTCTTAGGGCTAGACGAAGACCAGATTGAAACTGCCTTAGACATAATCAAGGGAACCTGTCAGCGGCGGAAACGTTTGATGACTTATGCACCGCCCGAATTTCCGGCCCTTAACATGCCCATTGAAGTAGAAGCAGGTGGAGCCGTCGTCTTCATCCTGCCAATAGAACAGTTCCACCATTTCTAATAGAAAACGACATTGTACGATGTCCCGTCCTCTTCCATCCAGGGGACCGTCCGCTCCTGACCCCCAACGTCCACCGACGGCGGCAAAGTCTCCTCACTGCTGTCATAGGCTGGCTCCAGAAAATAGCGAGCACCACAGCTGCACCGCAGGGTCCGATTCGGGCCTTCACCCCCCAGATGGTTCCGGGCATCACAAAATGGACAGTTGATGCTTGGCATGTCTCTCCCTCCCCGCTCCTTAAGTTTGCCAGGAGGAAAGAAGAGCATACGAAAACGTCCAAGTAGACTTCTGCCGAATGGGATAAAACCTGGTCTAGAGCTTCAGAGTCTTCCAGTGACCCATGGAGAAGCTGCGATAAAGAAGGGCACTGCGAAGAAATAGGTCGGCGATCATGGCCAGATACGCCCCTACTAGCCCCCAGCCCAAACCATAACTGAGGAAATAGGCGAGGGTCAGCCGCACGCCCCAGATCCCAGCAACGGTTACGACCATCACCCTCCGGGTATCGCCTGCACCCCTGAGGGCGCCTGCCATCACCATGACAACGGCCAGGGCCGGCTGGGAGACGGCCACGATGCGAAGACAAACCGAGGCAAGCTCAATCACCTGGGGATCCTTAGTGAATAGACCCACCAATTGCTGGGGAAATAGAAACAAGGCAATGCCCAATAGACCCATGATGGATGCTGCCGAACGGGCGGCGACCAAACCGCTTTGCTCCGCCAAATCAGGACGCTCAGCCCCCAGTCCCTGTCCCACAAGGGTCGTGGCGGCCAACGCAAATCCAAAGCCGGGCATGTAAGAAAGCGACTCCGCCGTCAGACTGACGGCATGGGAAGCCATGGCTACTGTACCGAGCCCAGCCACAATCAAACCATAACCAAGCTGTCCCCCCCGCATGATCACCTGCTCCATTGCAGCCGGAGCGCCTACCCCAACTATGCGTTTGAGGACGGCACTATTCCAGCGATAGTCATCGGTAATGCGCAAGTTGACGGGACAGCGTTCACTGAATAGCACCCAGAGAGCCAAGACGCCTCCCACTGTACGAGAAATCGCTGATGCCAGTGCCGCCCCCGGAACGCCCATCGGGGGAATCACACCCATTCCAAAAATGAAAACATAGTTCAAAATGATGTTCAGCACATTGGCAATCCCCGTCACAATCATCGGCGTCTTGGTGTCCCCCGCACCCCTGAGCACGGCATTGATGCCCAATACCCCCAAGGAAAAGGGAGAGGCATAGGAGACAATTTTCAGGTACTGTCCGCCGAGAAGGACGACCCTACCGTCGGGAGAACTGTCAAGAACCATCATTAAACGAATTAAACGCTCCCCAAACATAACGCCGCCCGCCCCAAGGACCAGAGCCATCAATACAAGCAGCTTGATCGATTGGCGGGCAATCTCCCTGGCTTCATCCCACTCCTTCGCTCCTGTATGGCGGGCTACAAGGGCGGTCGTCCCCACAGTTATGGCTGCAAACACCGCGAGGGAAAAGTGCACCAGGGTATTGGCCAAGTCAACGGAGGCAATCGCCTCCTTGCCCAGCTTCCCCACCATGACCACATCAGCTATGCCTACCCCCATGTGGAGGATGTTTTCGATTATTGCCGGCCAGGCCAAGGCCAGCACTCCTAGACGCACTTCCGCTCGCGCGGTTTCCACCGACATGGGCAGTTCACCCTTCCCCAGCACGAAAAGCGAGGCTCGGTGCCGTGCACCAGCCCCAGCATAAGAATTCAGCCGGATTCCTTAGCAAGAACAAAAGATTGCATTTCCAGGGATGTCCGCAACTGAAAAAAAAGACACTAATCCCCTTGAGCATTATATCACGCAAAGCCCTTAAGGTCGAGAGCGCCGCCCAGAACTACCTTCACCAGAACAGATTGTAATTCGGGGCTTCTTTGGTGATCTGAACGTCATGGGGATGGCTCTCCCTGCCGGCGGCGGGGGTGATGCGGATGAATCTGGTTTCGAGCCTCAACTTCTCAATGGTATCCACCCCGCAGTAGCCCATCCCTGCCCGCAAGCCCCCAAGCATCTGAAACACCGTTTCTGACACGGGGCCCTTGTAGGGAACCCGTCCCTCAATCCCCTCAGGGACTAGTTTCCTGGCATCTTCTTGGAAGTAACGGTCGCTGCTGCCCGAGCGCATAGCCCCCATGGAACCCATGCCCCGGTAGACCTTGAAGCTGCGCCCCTGGTAAATCTCAACTTCACCGGGGCTCTCTTCGGTTCCCGCAAGCAGGTTGCCCAGCATGACCACATGGGCTCCGGCCGCGATGGCCTTGACCATATCGCCGGAATGACGAATGCCGCCATCGGCAATGATGGGGGTGTCCCCAGCCGCCCTCGCACAGTCAAACACCGCCGTCACCTGGGGTACGCCAATGCCAGCCACCACCCGAGTTGTGCAGATTGAGCCCGGGCCCATCCCCACCTTGACAGCATCCGCCCCTGCATCAATCAATGCTTTCGTCCCTTCGGCAGTGGCCACGTTGCCAGCAAGGATGTCGACCCGGCTGCCATAAAGCACCTTGAATTTCTCCACCGCATCCAGCACCAGCTGCGAATGGCCATGGGCGGTATCGACAACCAGGGCATCCACGCCGTTCTCCACCAAAGCTGCCGCCCGCTCATCCGCGTCGGCGCCCACTCCCACCGCCGCCGCAACCCGCAGCCTCCCTTGTTCATCCTTGGTGGCCAAGGGATACTTCCGAGCTTTCTCAATATCTTTGATGGTGATTAGACCCTTCAGCATGAAATTCTTATCGACGAGGGGCAATTTTTCAATTCGATGTTTGTGCAGGATTGCCTTGGCTTCCTCGAGGGTGGTCCCCACAGGCGCGGTAATCAGATTCTCTTTGGTCATCACATCGAAGATGGGCTGCTCCACATCCTCTTCAAACACCAGATCCCGGTTGGTTAGAATGCCAACCAGTCGGCCCCCTTCGGTGATGGGCACGCCCGATATGTGGTAGCGGGCCATGATCTCTAAAGCATCCTTGATCAGATGGTGGGGAGACAGATGGAAAGGGTCGACGATGACCCCGCTCTCGGAGCGCTTGACCTTGTCCACCTCCCCTGCCTGAGCCTCGATGCTCATGTTTTTGTGGATCACGCCTATCCCGCCCTCCCGGGCAATAGCTATGGCAAGCCTCGCTTCAGTCACCGTGTCCATGGCCGCACTCATGATGGGAATGTTCAGCCGTATCCGTCGAGTCAACGAAGTGGCGACATCAACATCCCTCGGCATGACCGATGAGTATGCCGGTATCAACAAGACATCATCAAAGGTCAATCCTTCTTTCCCGAATTTCCTTTCGAGCTCCAACGGCCCTTCCCCCCTTCAGAATGATTAAACTTATTAACATCGGACCTTTGCTCATCCCGCCTCCACAAGCACCTTTTACCCCCAAAGTTACTCCACCGCACTTAGATTGTCAACACATCCAAGAGGGTAAAAGCAAAAACCACAACGCCTGCGGCCAAATTGACATTGAAGGCCGCACCGAGTTTCTCCGGTCGGCGCCCCTTCAATAGGGAGACTTCCCAAACGAAAAGCAGCAACAGCAAGGCCAGCCCCAGGAGGTACAAAGGTCCTAAACCTGCCACACGCCATAACAGGAGCAAGAGAGACAAAGTCAGAACGTGGCATCCCACGCCCACCAGTAGGCTGGGCCCAACCCCCAGACGAACGGGAAGGGAATGCAGTCCCAGCCTCCGATCAACTTCCACGTCAACTGCCTGATAGAAGATATCAAATCCGCCCACCCAAAGGGTCACCGCTGCCCAAAGGACGGCAGGCGCAAGCTCCACCCGCCCTGTTACGGCCAGCCAAGCGCCGACCGGTCCCAGCCCGAGGGTGCCTCCCAGGAAAAAATGACATAGGGAGGTAAATCGCTTGGTATACGAATAAAACACCAGGAAAAACATCGCCGCGGGCGACAGGTAGAAACAGATGGGCCCCAGCCGATAGGCTGCATAAACCAAGAGCACGAGATTGCCCAGAGCAAAGATAATAACCTCTCCCGGGTCAATTTGGCCCTGAGGGAGGGCCCACTCCCTGGTCCGGGGATTCACCGCATCGTACTTGGCGTCGGCCGCCCGATTCCAGGCCATAGAGCCTCCGTGGGCCCCCACCATGGCCAAGGTAATCCAAAGCAGCTTGTCCCAGCCTGGAAACCCCTGGGCGGCCAAGAATGCGCCCGTGTAGGCAAAGGGCAGGGAAAATAAGGTATGCTCGATCCTGATCATGGTCAAAAGGACTCCCGGACGCAAAACCGCGACCCCCATTCTTAAGGCCTCGTTGAAGATATATTTCCCCTCCCCTGGATAAGAATCCTGCCCGTTAAAACCGGCCTGCCGCCACCTATTGACGCGTTTTGCCAAAGCACGTCTTAGTCTCTCCCCGCCCCTTGGTCGAAGATGCAAGATTCCATGTTTCAAAGGAGAACAAATGCCGGTGCCTTGGCAGGAAAATGAGAGCTTGTGTTAGAACACACAAAGTGTTACAATACACACGGTGGAAATTTGGCCGAATTGAGGGGGACCTTGGTGTTTTGTCGTTCCCCGGCTGCAAATGGGGTTCCCTAACGCTAGTCCCCATTCCGCCGCTTATGTATCATTACCTTTAAGGGGGGGGTGGAGGCCGGCTTTTATTTTGCCGGCTGCTTATGAAAGTATTAGTGTTAAACTGTGGCAGCTCGTCCGCGAAGTATAAACTGTATGATATGGCGGACGAGACGGTCCTCGCCGAGGGCAAAGTTGAAAGAATCGGCATGGATGATGCTTTGATCACCCACGATTCCCGCGGCAAAGAACGGTATCATACCACGGCTCCGGTCCGCAACCACCAGGTGGCTATTGCACGGGCCATGGAGCTGCTCACCGACCCGAAATACGGAATCCTAACCAGCGTTCAGGAAATTGATGCCGTAGGGCACCGCATTGTCAGCGGCGGAGCAGTCTTCACTGAACCAGTCCTCGTTGATCAGCGGAATAAGGAGCTGATTGCCGAGTGCGGCGAATGGGCCCCATTGCACAACCCCCATGCGGTGGTGGGCATTGAAGCGGCCCAGGAGCTCCTGCCTGAAGCGTCGCAGGTGGCCGTTTTCGATACGGCTTTTCTAGCCACTATGGAGCCCCATGTTTACCTTTATGCCCTTCCTTATGAACTGTATGAGAAATACAAAATCCGCCGCTACGGCGCCCATGGCACATCCCATAAGTACGTGGCTCTCCGGACTGCCCAGCTCCTTGACCGTCCTTTGGAAGAATTGAAGATGATCACCTGCCATCTAGGCAACGGAGCCAGCATCACTGCCATTAAGGACGGCCGCTGCGTGGATACCAGCATGGGCATGACTCCCCTGGAAGGGTTGATCATGGGCACCCGGTGCGGGAGCCTTGACCCTTCGATTCCCCTTTATATAATGGAGCGGGAGGGTCTAACAACTCAAGAGTGCAATGATCTGATGAATAAGCAAAGCGGACTGAAGGGCATGTCCGGCATCAGCCACGACATGCGGGATATTGAGGAGGCCATGGAACAAGGCCACGAGCGGGCCATCCAAGCCTTTGACGCCTACGTCCACAGCATAGTCAAACATATCGGCGCCTACACCGCTGTCCTCGGAGGCTTGGACTGCCTGGTCTTTACGGCTGGAATTGGTGAGAACTCTCCTCTGCTGCGCTCTCGGGTCTGCGGCAAGCTGGCTGGCCTTGGGATACAAATTTCGGAAGAGCGCAATCAGGACAAAGAGAAGGAAAAGGAAATCTCCACTGCAAAGTCCAATGTCAGCGTTTGGGTCGTACCCACCAACGAAGAACTGATGATTGCCCGGGAGACCGCCGAATTGTCCACCAAGGCAATTCAAAAACGAAGCTGAAAGACCCTTGCCCCCGGCCTGGTGCCGGGGGTTTTTTATTCAGGCATGTAAGGAATCGGCTCTTCTTCGGGGTGAGCCAGGGTGAGCAGCTCCCCAAGGGGCACTATCTCATACCCGCTGGCCCACAGCCCTTCGATAATCAAAGGCAGGGCCTCCACCGTCGACTCCCTGCTGGCCCCCTCCGAGCCCAGCAGGGCCCCGCTGTCATGGAGGAGGATGATGTCCCCCGGACGGACCCTGGTTAGAATACGCTTCACAATCCGGTCTACAGTCATCCGCTCCATCCAGTCCTGGGCCGAAAGGCTCCACAGAACGATTTGATGCCCCAGCAAATCGGACAAGCGCCGGAAGCGCCCATCGTAAAGGCCCCGGGGCGGGCGGACATACAGAGGATACTCGCCCGTTGCATTGAGGATGGCAATATTTGTCTTCAAGAGCTGGGCGGAGAGGCGGGCAGCAGCTAAGGTGGGTACATTGACATGATCATAAGTGTGGCTGCCCAGCTCGTGGCCCTCGGCTGCAATCCGGGCCGCAATGTCAGGATATCTGTCCACGTGGGAGCCTACCATAAAAAAGGCAGCCGGCACCTGCTTCTCCGCCAAAACATTAAGGATCCTCGGCGTATAAAGAGGGCTGGGACCATCATCGAAGGTCAAGGCTACAATCTTCCTGTCCGTCTTTGCCTTGCGGAATATGTCGCCCTGATAGCCAAAGCCATAGTACACGTAGAAACATGATGCCGAAACAATGAGCCCCGCGCTCAGCACAACCGTCAGAACCCCGCCCAGCCATCGGCAGCCGCGGGGACCGAAGAATCGGGACAGGCCCCGGGACAACAACCGGCTCAAACTGAAGCCCAAACCGCATAAAAGACCGATAATTACTAATCGTATCAAGAGCGTCCCCAGCAAGGCGCATCCCCCTTTTCAAGCAGCGCCAGATCGGCTTCTATTGTGCTATACTTGGACTGGAAAGGAGCTGCACCATGAAACTGGCCAGCCTGTTAAAAGAATATGCTGCGGAAATCGGGATTGACCATTTGGGCATCAGCCATGCGGCTAATTTAGAGGCAATTGCCCCCTTTCTGGAAGAACGAAGGGATCGACTCCCGCCCTTCCTGCCCCGCCAATGGGGACAAAGCCCCAATCAGCTCCTCCCCAAGGCCCGATCCGTAATTGCGGCAGCCATCCCCTATGCCAAGTCGGCCCCCGCCCCCCCAAAGGATCTCCACGGGGTCCTGGCCCGCTATGCTTGGATCACGGATTATCACCTGGTTCTCCAAGAGAAGCTTGAACAGCTGGCCCACTTCCTCGTTCAGGAGAAAGGAGGTCATTTCCTCCTCTCCGCGGACACAGGCCCGATTATCGATCGCTTTGCCGCCTACAACGCAGGCCTGGGCTGGTACGGGCTGAACCGCAGCCTGTTCGTTCCCGGCCGCGGTTCATGGGTTGTTCTGGGTGAAATCCTGACGGATATTGAGCTTGAGCCCGATCCCCTTCCGGCTTCCCGCTGCCTGGGGTGCCGCCGCTGCCTGAAAGCCTGTCCCACCGGGGCCCTTACTCCATCGGGAGTAGATTATGCCCGCTGCATCTCCTATCTGACCCAAATGAAAGGGATGATCCCCCGGGACCTGCGCCCCTTGATGGGCAGCGCCCTCGGGGGATGCGACCTCTGCCAAGAAGTCTGTCCCCATAATCAAGGGGTGCCGGCGGCAGAGGGAGGAATCTTGCCCGGCGCTCCCTATCCGATCTTGGCAGAGGTCCTGGCGATGGACAAGGAGGAGTGGGCTGCGGGCCTGGGGAAAAGCGCCGTTGGCTGGCGGGGCCTAACCGTCTTCCAGCGGAATGCCATTATCGCCCTGGGGAACAGCAAACATCCAGAGGCCATCGCCCCCCTGGCCAAGGCCCTCGACGACCCCCGGCCCCTGATTCGCGCCCATGCGGTGTGGGCTTTAGGACAGCTGCCTTTTCCCGCCGCCCGCCGCCTCCTGAATTCCTTGCACCCCGAAGGCGAAGATCCCTCGGTAGCTGCGGAACTAACCGCACTTCGGGTCTAGATCACCTGGGCATCTCCCCGACTACGATCTTGACCAGCCGCTCCCTTCCTTCGCGCAGGACGATGAAGAAAAGGGTGTCTCCCGGCTTCAAGCCCTTAATGGCCTCTCTGAACTGATCGGCATCTTCAATGGGCTTGCGATTGACCTCTATCACCACATCACCCACGCGCAAACCCGCCTTCGATGCTGCACTGTCGGGATATACATCAACAATGGCAATGCCCTTCGTATTCGAGGACAACCCGAAGTACTCCCTGACCGAATCATCGACAGGCAAATAGCCAATCCCAATCCACGGCCGGACCACCTTGCCCTTGTGGATGAGATCGTCCACTACTTCCTTGGCCACATTGACCGGGATGGCAAAGCCGATTCCCTGGGCAGCGGCCCGCACCGCCGTGTTGATCCCGATGACCTCGCCCTTGAGGTTGAGCAGAGGCCCGCCGCTGTTGCCCGGGTTAATGGCCGCATCCGTCTGCATAAGGTTCTCATATACCTTCATCTGGCCCCGTTCCGTATCCTGGATGGCGATCCGGCGGCCCTTGGCGCTCAAGACGCCAACGGTGACCGTATGATCATACTCATATGGGTTGCCGATGGCCACCACCCACTCGCCCACACGGACCTCATCGGAATTGCCGAGCTTAGCTACGGGAAGCTGGTTGTCGGCATCAATCTTCAGAATGGCCAGATCCAGATCATAATCATATCCGACAAGCTCCGCTTCGAAAGGCTCCTCATAATCCAACACGCTGACATAGATCTTTTCCAGCCGCTCGGGCGGATCGAAGATATGCTGATTCGTTAAGATATAACCATCTTCACTGATGATGAAACCCGTACCAGCGCTCTCCCTGGGTCCTGGCTGGGGAAAAGGAAAGAACCACATCGGGTCCATGAAGGGACTGCTCCGCTGGGCAACGGCCTGAAACTCAGCCTTGATGAACACCACCGCAGGGCCCACGGCATCGGCTACATCCGCTACCGCATAAGGCTGGGCAAAAACCGTCTCCCAATCCCGGGCCAACCCCAGATCCCCCACGGGTACCAAAACCAACAACATAGTCAATGTCAAAACTAAGCAGGAAGAAAAGCGAAATCTACTTCTTTTCATTCCAGTCCGGCGCAAAAACCCCGGGGAAGGGGTGAAAAGCGCCATCCCTCCTCTCAGCAAGTAATCACGAAAGACCCTATCCATGGCGCCTTGTCAACCGGCCGCAGACTCCTGGTGATATACCCAACGTATACCTCCTTTCGCCCCTCGATCAAGGCATTGCAAGGGCCGGCGGGGATAATCGTACATTTCTATTATACAAGGTTTATCAAATGACCAGTAGATATTTTTCGAGGGACATAATCCCACAATTGCCAAGGAGGCCGAAGACCGGCCTCCTTAGGGTGGGCTTTCCGGGTCTAAGACCGGTTTGATTCACTTGTTTAGGGCCGCCATTAGGCATATTTCGGCTGTCCTTGGTGGCCGCTGCTCTCCAAGAGCTCCAAGATGGAATCGTTCAAGATCTGGATGTAGGTCCCCTTCATCCCCAAGGAGCGGGTGTGGATGACATTGGCCGATTCCAGCTTGCGCAAGGCGGAGGCGAAAATCGACCTGGTAATGCCTGCCCGATCAGCTATCCGACTGGCTACTACAATGCCTTCCCGACCAGGGAGCTCCTCCAAAATGGCATTAACTGCAATCAATTCGGTGTACGACAGGTTCTCCATGGCCAGTTCCGCCATGAAGCGCTCCCGCGATTGCTGGAGCTCTCGCCGACGCCGATCGTTGAGCATGGTCATCCCCAGGACTACTGCCGCCATCTCCGCCAAAATCAGCTGGCCCTCGTTCAAGCCGCCCTCCCCGGCCATCACGGCCAAGGTGCCAAGCCGCTCTTCGCCCAGCCACAGAGGGACGTACACTCCTTCCTCGGGTACGTATGGGCAGACCTGCTTTTCGTTGGTAAATGGGCATGTCCCATCTGTATTGTCAAAGCTCTCCGTTTCGCTGGCCACCAGAACCTGGGCAGCCATACGGGCGGACAGTCGTCCCTCTTCCATCAAAGGACATTTCTCCCCATCAGGGATTGCAGCTTCAATGATTTCGCCTTTGTTCCCAAAGACGTACACGGTGACATCACCCAACAGATCAGCCATAGCCTTGGTGAGGCTGTTCATGTTGCCCCCCTGGGCAGTCTCCCGAGCAGTCACCTTTGCCAACTCACGGGTCTTCTCTAGCAGTTTCTCCAAGACTTCATTCCTCCTTCAAATGTGCCCTCCTGCTCACTATCTGTACTATTTCGTGAACATTATACACTAAATATATGACGAAAATATGAAGGGTTTATGAAAAACCTGTGAAAGCAACGAAACTTCGACACTATCCCACGACCTCCACTTCTTGGCGCAGGGGCAAGGCGACTATGAAAACTGCACCGCCATCAGGAGGGCATTCAACATCTACGGCGCCGCCGTGCTTTTCCACCAGCTGCTTGACAATCACCAGCCCCAGCCCCGTTCCCCCAGCGCCGGGTCGACGGGATTTGTCTCCTTTATAGAACCGCTCCCAAATCAGGGGCAATTCCTCAGGATCGATGCCTGGCCCCGTGTCCCTGACTTTGATAACAGCCCGGCCGTCTTCCACAGATGCCCCCACCGCAATCTCGCCCCCTTCGGGCGTAAAGCGGACAGCGTTGTCCATCAAGTTGAGCATAACCTGAGCCATCCGGTCCCGGTCCACAAAAAGGAGCGGGAAATCCGGTGGAATATCGAGGCTTACTTTTAGCTCCTTGTCATCAACGGAGGGCAGCAGCCGATCAAAGATCTCCTGCACCAAAGGCCCAAGCTCCACCTCTTCCCGGTAGAGCTCGATGCTGCCCCCTTCAATCCGGGAAAGATCCAACAAGCTGTTGGACAACCGGATGAGACGCAGACATTCAGCCAGCATGATCCGCATGTACTTCCGCACCGAAGCAGGATCCGTCACCACCCCGTCAAGGATTGCCTGCAGGAACCCCCTGATAGAAGTCAGCGGAGTACGAAGCTCGTGGGAAACATTAGCGACGAACTGGCGCCTCATCTCCTCCAGCTCCCGGCGGCTGCTGATATCATTAAGAAGGGCGACTGAACCCCAGTTCTCTTCACCCGGGCCCGTAATAGGGGAAACCCGCACCAGGTAAGCCTTGCTCCCCCGCTCCACCTCGAGCTCACATCCTTGGCGGCTGGCCAATGTCTCCTGAAAGCTCTCCACCAGCAGGGGATCGGGGATGACCTCCCTTAAGTCCTCGCCG
>JAAZLZ010000249.1 GCA_012799075.1 Bacillota bacterium | reverse complement strand
GCTTTCACCTTTGCTATCCAACATCCTACTGGATGATCTGGACAAGGAACTGGAGCGACGAGGGCACAGCTTTTGCCGCTATGCTGACGATTGCAACGTTTATGTGCAGTCCCAGCGCGCGGGGGAGCGAGTGATGGAGTCGCTGACAGAGTTCCTAGAGAAGAAGCTAAAGTTGAAAGTAAACCGGGAGAAGAGTGCGGTGGACCGACCATGGAAGAGGAAGTTCCTCGGCTACTCGATGACTGCCCACACTGCTACGCGGCTTAAAGTGGCTCCGGAATCGGTTAAGCGCCTGAAAGAGAAGATCAAAGGGCTCTTCCGCAGTGGCAGGGGACGCAGTCTGCAACGGACCATCGATGCCTTGACCCCGCTCCTTCGCGGCTGGAGCAACTATTTCCGGCATGTCGAGGTAAAGGGCACGTTCGAAGAGCTGGACGGATGGGTTCGGCGCAGGCTTGGGTGGATCATCTGGCGTCAATGGAAACGGACCTGCACTCGGGCGGGCAACTTGATGAAACGCGGGCTAACAGAGGAACGGGCGTGGAGGTCAGCCACCAATGGGCAAGGCCCATGGTGGAATGCTGGGGCCTCGCACATAAACCATGCCTTCCCAAAGTCATACTTCGATCAACTTGGACTCGTGTCGGTATTCCAGTGTACTACATGAACCGCCGGGGTACGGAACCGTACGCCCGGTGGTGTGGGAGGTCGACGGGAGCAATCCCGTCACCTACCTGATTCGGGGATAGAGTGCCGGTGGGAAGGGGAAAAATAGCTGCGAAGCAACTTGGAGGGGGAACACGAATGCTTCGCCTTGCTCCCGGCATCTCCCTACTGGTCATCATCAGCGCCCTAATCTTCTTCGGTCTTGCCCAACGGGTCCTGGATCGGATGCGTTTGACCGACCGTTCTGCAATACTTCTTCTCCTGATCATGGTCGGTGGCTACTACCTGCCTGAGATCCCCTTTTCAGGGGGCATCCACATCAACATCGGCGGCATCGTTCCCTTAGGGGTGGCCATCTACTTGATTGCCACCAGCGACAGCCCTGTAGAAAAGTCCAGGGGCATTGCCGCCACCTTAGGTGTGATGATCCTTGTACTTTTGACCGATAGGCTGCTGCCCATCGAACCTGGCTTCCTCGTTTGGGATGTGGACCCGGTTTACACCGCGGGAGCAATTGCGGCTGTTTTGGGCTATCTCCTCGGGCGCTCCCGCAGGCTGGCATTTGCTTCAGCTGTGGGCGGATTGGCCCTAGCCGATCTGATCGCGGTTTTGGGAGTGGGGATTGACACACCTCAAGAACCCCTATTGGTTCTAGGTGGGGCAGGTCTCTTTGATGTGCTGATGATCTCTGGAGTCGGCGCTGTCATCCTCGCGGAGCTGGTGGGGGAGATCCGGGAAAGGATCCACCGGGGCCCAAACGTTTTGATTGCGGATAAGGAGGACGAAGATGTCGATGGGGAGCCGTAGGCTAGGTCTAATGGCATTCCTGGTGAGTCTGCTGCTGCCCATGATTGTCTTTGGGAGTCCCATGGACGATCACCTCTACCAAGGCACCTATATCCGGATGGTCGATGAGGAGGGCAGTGTCCTCATGGTCAGCGCTCGGATCATCGAACCGGGTGATCAGTACCTAACCTGGGACAACCGCCTATTTGAAGTCACCGGGGTAGAGGAGGGAGTGGCCAGAACCAAGTTCATCGAGAAGGTGGAGCTCCCTTCCGATCGGTTCTACTTGTCAGACCTATTGGGTTGGGAGACGGCCGTTGGGAAAACAAGGAAACCTCAAGGGATCGGGATTTATCACACCCACAATGCTGAGTCCTATGTGCCTACCGATGGTGCCAACAGCATCAATGGAAGGGGCGGCATCCATCAGGTGGGAAGGGCCTTGGCTGACACCTTGAGGGAGCGGGGCATCCCCGTGTTTCACGATGAAAGCCTGCATTTGCCCCACGATCGAGGGGCCTACCGCCGTTCGCGGGCGACGGTGCTCCGGTTGATGCGTAAGCGGCCTGATGCGATTTTCGATGTCCATCGGGATGCAGCCCCTCCAGACCAGTATGCGGTGGAAATAGAAAAGGACATCTGGGTGACGGGGGTGCAGCTGGTTGTAGGACGGGCGAACCACAACTTTGCCATCAATCGTCAATATGCCCAAAGCCTAAAGAGGATCGCCGATATGATCTATCCGGGGCTGGTTAAAGGGATCTTCTTCGGTCGAGGAAACTACAACCAGGACCTAACGCCCCTAGATGTCCTGTTGGAAGTTGGGGCCCACACCAACAGCCGGGATGCGGCCGAAAGGGGTATTAAGTATTTTGCCGATGTGGTGGACTTCTATTTTTATGGGCCCCGGGAAGATCCCCGCACCGCCTCCCCCTTTGGAGGCCCCCGGGGGGGTGTTCGAACTGCCCTGCGCACCCTCATTACCATAGTGGTAATCCTCTTCTTGGGTGTGCTTGTCTTTGTTATCATCAACAGCGGCAGCTGGGATGAAGCTAGGGAACGGCTGACAGCTTATTGGAAGCGCTTGCTGGGACCGGATAATCCTGATGGACATTAAACCCTCTAGCCTTCCACAAATGGCCCTGGACCCAAAAGCCGTGGTTATTCATACAGCAATCCCCCGAAACCAATTGAACGAACATGATGCTTATGAAAACAAGGTGAGGCAGATGATTAAAAGCCCACGCCCCTTTGCGATTTGGCCTTTGTTTACATAATCCCTCATAGAGTTTCGAAAGTCGCCAAAAGGTGGAACAACTAGCAGGAATAGCTGTTCCCGGTGGTTAAATAATGGCCGTAACCATCAGCACAAGGATGGGGCTTGGCGGCGAATAACGGTCAATGCCAGAAGTTCCCTGAGGGGGGATGCCGGTTTTTCCGGGAGACAGCTTTTCTCACCGACAAATAGGGATTAGGGAGGGCCAACAAATGATCCGTCATATACGGAGACTAGCCTTGCTCGTGCTATGCTTGCTGTTGCTTAGTTCGGCGGCTGCTTTGGCCGAGGAAAAGACCTACATTGAATTCATCTTTGATGCATCCTTCAGCATGGATCAGAAGGTCGACGGGCGGAGAACGAGGATGGACGTGGCCAAGGAAGTCATGGAAGAGCTGATTGAAGGCCTTGAGGACCAACCCGGTCTGGAAATAGCACTGCGGGTCTACGGCTCCAAGATGACAGATGTGGTGGGATGTAAAGACTCGATTCTCATGCAGGAGTTCGGGCCGGTAGGCAAGGTAAGGCCATCAATTCTGAAGACCATCAAGAAACTTAAGCCCGCTGGCATGACCCCCATCGGCTATTCGTTGGAATTGGCGGCCAAGGACTTTCCGAAGGCCGAGAGCAATCGCAACGTCATCGTGTTGATTACCGACGGCGAAGAGAGCTGCAATGCGGATCCTTGCGCCATCTCCAAAAGATTGCAGGATGAGGGCCTGGTGCTAAGGCCTTATGTTGTGGGCTTCGCCCTGTCATCCTTGGAGGAAGCTAGCGTCCGTTGTATCGGGAACTACTATCCTGCTTATGACAGGGAATCCTTACTCACTGCTCTCCAGTCCATCATGGTCGAGGTTGTGTCTCCCCCTGCCCTAGTTGTTGAGGCATGGGCTGGTGGGGTCAACGTAACACGGGAGACAAGGATTGAGCTGTTGGATTTCTCCGGCTATCCTGTGCCCTTTGACAAGTTGGAGACGAAGCCGGAATTCGTCAAGCTAACGGTCGATGAAGGCACTTACATAGTCCAGGGCACGTTGGCGGTGGGTCCCGATGAGCTTACCGTCCGGAAATCAAATGTCTTCGTTGAAAGCGATCAGACGACCAAGGTCGTCCTTGACTTTGGCGATCTTAACGGCCGGGTCTTCTTGACGGCCTATGCCGGAGGACAGGATGTAAGCAATCAGGTCGACATCCGGGTGGAACAGACCGGACGACCCGTTCGGTCTGCCTGGTCGGGTTTCCCGCCCCAAACCACCTTGCAGGCGGGTGTCTATGATTTCGTAGTTACCTTGCCCATAAAGGGCCATGAACCCTTGATGAAGCGGGTAAGCGGCCGCGTGTCACCAAAGCAAGACACCGAGCTTAGGGTAGACTTGGGCGAGCTGCCGGCATCCCTTGAGGTGAGGGCGGTCTACCGGGACCAGGATATTACTTCCCAGTGTACACTAGAAATCAACCGGGATGGTTTGCTGGAAGAGACCTTTGCCAAGGGCAAAAAATCTTTCCGGTATGATACCGCTCCCGGGGTTCTCGATCTCAAAGCCGAATACCACGGCGATGTCAAGGTCGGGAAAAGACTGACTGGGGTTGTCCTGAAGGGCGGCGAGACTACCCGGGCAACCATCGATTTCGGTGATGTGCTGGGCACCTTGCGAATCCGGGTGTTGGCGGGTGATGAGGATGTGACGAGGGAGGCCGCGGTGGAAGTAGCGGGTGAAGACGTCAAGCTCCAGCCGGCTCTGCGGGGCAACTATCGCGAGGTTCTTGTTCGACCGGGTGTTTACGGTGTGAAAGGGTCCTATCGCGGTATTCCCAGCAGGCTGGCCGAGGCTGAGGTGAGACCCGGTGAAGTCATCGAGGTAACCTTGACAATTGAATTACCCGGCAAGATTGTCCTTGCTCCATCGGCTGGGGGAAGACCCATACCCCCAGGGAAGGTTTCCGCTTGGGTCGTTGACGATAATCGAATCCGGGAGGAGTTTTCCGTTTCCCTGGACCGGCTTGAAGCGGTCCT
>JAAZLZ010000248.1 GCA_012799075.1 Bacillota bacterium | reverse complement strand
GCCGCCGGGTACGGCATTCCCGGCGTACAGGTGGACGGGAACGATGTTCTCCAGGTCTACGATGCAGCCCGGGATGCCGTCGCCAGGGCCAGGGAGGGAAAGGGACCGACTTTGCTCGAATGCCTCACCTACCGGTGGACGGGTCATACCGTCGGCGACCCGGGCCTTTATCGCAGCAAGGAAGAAGTCGAGGCCTGGAAGCAGAAGGATCCCATCCCGCGCTTTAGGGACTACCTCATTAAGGAGGGGATCCTCACCCAGGAAGAGTGCGACGCCATCGACGGGGAGGAAAAACAGCGGCTGGAGCGGGCTGCCGCTTTCGCCAAGGAAAGCCCTGAGCCATCGGTGGAAGCCCTTTTAGAGGATTTATACGCCTGAGGGCTTGAGAAGGAGAAAGGTGGGAACAATGTGAGGGAGATAACTTATGCTCAGGCGTTGAATGAAGCCCTCCGGGAGGAGATGGATCGGGATCCTCACGTATTTGTCCTCGGTGAAGACGTGGGCCGGCATGGCGGGGTTTTCACCGTGACTAAAGGTCTGATTGACCAGTTCGGAAGCAAGCGGGTCCGCAGCACCCCCATTTCCGAATGCGCCATCGTGGGCGCTGCCCTGGGGGCCGCGGTGGTGGGCTGCCGTCCCGTTGCCGAGATCATGTACGTGGACTTTATGACCATCGCCATGGAAATGATTGTCAACCAAGCGGCCAAGATCCGCTATATGTTCGGCGGCAAAGCGAAGGTGCCGATGGTGGTGCGGACCCAAGGGGGAGGGGGACGGGGGAATGCCGCCCAGCATTCCCAGAGCTTGGAAGCGTGGTTTGTCCACATTCCCGGCCTGAAGGTAGTCATGCCCGCGACTCCCTACGATGCCAAGGGCCTCCTCAAGTCCGCAATTCGCGATGATAATCCGGTCATCTTTCTGGAGAACAAGAACCTTTACTTTCGCAAAGGACCGGTGCCGGAAGGGGAGTACACCATCCCCTTGGGTGTGGCCGATATCAAGCGGCCGGGCCGGGATGTGACCCTAATTGCCACCTCCCGCATGGTCGGCGAGGCGTTGGAGGCCGCTGAGGTCCTGGCCCAATCGGGAATTGACGTTGAGGTTATCGATCCCCGGACCGTTGCGCCTCTTGATATGGGGACCATCGTGGACTCGGTCAAAAAGACCAATCGGGCAGTCATTGTCCACGAAGCTTGCCGCACCTGCGGCATCGGGGCGGAGATTGGCATGCGTCTCATGGAAGAAGCCTTTGACTACTTGGATGCCCCGGTCAAAAGGGTAGCTGCAGTAGACGTGCCTGTGCCCTACAACCGCATCCTGGAGGATGCGGCCCTTCCCAATCTGGAAGACATCATCAGCGGGGTGCGGGAAGTACTCGCTTAATTATGTGGTATTGAAGGAGGAGAACAGTCTTGGCAACGGAAGTTCTCATGCCCAAACTGGGTCTGACGATGGAGGAGGGGAGCGTCAACAGCTGGCTCAAGAAAGAAGGGGAAGCGGTCCAAGAGGGCGAGCCCCTGATGGAGATCATGACGGACAAGGCCGCGGTTGAAGTGGAGTCCCCTGCCAGCGGAGTCTTGCGAAAGATCATCGTTCCCGAAGGGGAGACAGTGCCCTTGGCAACCGTCATCGCGGTCATTACCGATCCCGATGAAGCCCTGCCGGCGAAATACGCCCAGGCTCCGGCTAAACCTGCCGAGCCGGCGGCTGCTCACGCGGAAAAATTAGCGGCGCCCGTCCGCAGGCGCGGGGAGCGGATCAAGGCCTCCCCGGCGGCCAAACGGGTGGCCCGGGAGCAGGGTCTTGCCGAAGAAGAACTGGGCCAGGTGCCCGGCACCGGTCCGGGGGGCAGGATCACCGAGCAAGATGTCTTGGATTATGTGGCAGCTAAGGCGGCCAAGCCCTCCGAGGCTCCGGCCGTCGATGTGGAGGATGTCCTGGTGCCCGTAAAGGGAATCCGCAAAGTCATGGCGGAGCGGATGGTGGAGAGCGTCAAGAACGCCCCCCAGTTTTCCATCGCCATGGAAGTGGACATGAAGGAGACGGTGGCCCTGCGGACCAGGCTGATTGCCAATGAAGAGGTGCTGGGAGTCCGCATTTCCTACACCGATATCCTGGCCTTCATGGTGGGGCGGGCCTTAGAAGAGCATCCCCAAATCAACGCCCGTTGGGAGGGCGCCCAGATCCGGCAGTTGGCCGGGATTAACGTGGGCATCGCCGTCGGGGCGGAGGGAGGCCTGGTGGTGCCGGTGGTGAAGGCCATCAACCGGAAGCGTTTAGTGGATGTGGCCAAGGAAATCAAGGAGCTGTCCAAGAAGGCACAGGCGGGCAAGCTCTCCCCCGATGAGCTCCAAGGGGGCACCTTCACCATCTCCAACTTGGGGATGTTCGGCGTGGACCGCTTCACGGCCATCATTAATCCGCCGGAAAGCGCGATCTTGGCCGTTGGCCAGATGAAGGAGCAGCCGGTGGTGGTCGATGGCCAGGTAGTCGTCCGGCCCACCATGTGGATCAGCTTGACGGGCGACCACCGGGTCTTGGAAGGTGTGCAGGCAGCCAGATTCCTCGGCCGGGTCAAGGAGCTCTTGGAGAATCCCCTGCTTGCCCTGGCGTAGGATTTCGAGAATGGGAGGTGGAAGAAATGGCTGACCAGAAATTAGTGCAAGAACTTGAAGAGAAAGCTAAAACGATTCGACGGGGCATTGTCGATATGATCGGGGATGCCCGCCGGGGTCACCTGGGCGGGTCCTTGTCCATCGCGGATATTGTGGCTGTCCTTTACTACCATACAATGCGTCTTTCCCCCGGGGATCCAACCTGGGAGGACAGGGACCGCTTTCTCCTGAGCAAAGGTCATGCTGCCTTGGCCCAGTATGCTGCGTTGATCGATCTGGGCTACATTCCCCAAGAAGAGATGTATAAGCTCAAAGACTTGGGCTCCATGACCCAAGGGCACCCCGATATGCGCAAGACCCCGGGGATCGAAGCCGGCACCGGTTCTTTGGGCCAGGGTCTGTCCGTCGGGGTGGGCATGGCCTTGGGGCTGCGCCTGGCCGGGAAAGACAGCCGGGTTTATGTCATCATCGGCGATGGCGAGCTGAATGAAGGCCAGATTTGGGAGGCCGCCATGGCCGCGGCCCACTACGAATTGGACAATCTAGTGGCCTTTGTGGACTACAACGGACTGCAGGCCACTGGACCTACGAAAGAGAGCATGGGGACCGATCCCCTCCCGGACAAGTGGGCGGCCTTTGGCTGGCATGTGATCAACATCGACGGCCACGATATCGGACAAATCCTGGACGCCTTGGAAGAAGCAGCGACAGTTCGAAAGCAGCCGGTGATGATCATTGCCAAGACCGTCAAGGGCAAGGGAGTCTCCTTTGCTGAGAATGTGGCGGGCTACCATCATGCGGCGATGACCACCGAGCAATACAAACAGGCTTTGGCGGAATTGGCCTAGAAGGGGGTGCAGTCTTTGGCAGACAAAATGGAAATGCGTGAGTGTTATGGCCAGGCCCTAGTGGAGGCCGGCCGGGAAAATGAGAAGATTGTAGTGCTGGAGGCGGACCTGCGCAAATCCACCATGGGTGAACTATTCCGCCAGGAATTCCCCGAACGCCTCTTTGAAGTAGGGATCGCGGAGCAGAACATGATCGGCATGGCGGCGGGCTTCGCCCTGACGGGCTGGACCGCGGTGGCCAATTCCTTTGCCGTTTTTGCCTCGGGCCGTGCCTTTGAGCAAATCCGCCAATCCATCGCTTTGCCCCGGTTGAATGTGAAGATCGGGGGTTCAAGCGGAGGCCTGACAGATACGGGGGATGGAGCAACCCACCAGAGTATTGCCGACTTGGCCATCATGCGGTCGCTGCCCAATATGACGGTGCTCTGTCCGGCGGACGGCATCGAGACCAAGCAGGCGGTGCAGGCTATGCTCGAGCTTGACGGACCTGTCTACATCCGCATCGGCCGCATCGAAGCCCCGACCCTATACGATGAAGACTACAAGTTCGAACTGGGCAAGATCGTGGTCATGAGGCCCGGGGAGGATGTGACCCTGGCCGCCGCGGGGACTATGGTGGGCGTGGCCTTAGAAGCTGCAAAGCTTCTAGCCAAGGATGGAATCGATGCTCGGGTGCTCAACGTTCATACTCTCAAACCCCTGGATGAAGGAGCGATCTTGGCTGCGGCCCGGGAGACGGCAGGCATTGTCACCGTCGAAGAGCACAACATCATCGGCGGTTTGGGCAGTGCAGTGGCGGAAGTAGTCAGCGCCGCCGACGGAGGGCCGGTAGTTCGGGTGGGTGTCGCCGATGTCTTTGGACAGTCATCCAACTGCTACGAGGAGCTCCTTGCGGCCTATGGCTTGACTCCGGAAAACGTCCGGTCCAAGGCCCGGTCTCTTTTACAAAAGAAATAGGGGTGAGTTGTTATGAAAGGGTTAGTTAAATACGCGGTGGGCGAAGGCAATATGGAGATCCGGGAGGTTCCCGAGCCGTCGCCCGGTTTCGGCCAAGTTAAGATCCAGGTCAAAGCCACCGGCATTTGCGGTTCAGACCTCCACACCTATCATGGGGACATCGGCATCCCCATGAAGCTCCCCGTGGTGACGGGGCACGAGTTCTCCGGGGTAGTCGTCGAGGTGGGCGAAGGCGTTGAAGACATCGAAGTGGGGGAGCGGGTGACCGCCGAGACCACCTTCTCCACCTGCGGCCGCTGCATCCAGTGTCAGACGGGCGCCTACAACCTGTGTTTGGAGCGGCGGGGGATCGGCTATTATCTCAATGGTGCCTTTGCCAATTATATCGTGGTGCCCGCGATCAGGGTGCACCGGCTGCCGGATAATGTGGACTTCATCGGAGGCGCCCTATCGGAGCCCTTAGCCTGTGTTGTCCACGGAGCTTTGGAGCTCACCGGAGTGAGCGCGGGGGATGTGGTCTTGGTGACGGGTCCCGGAGCCATTGGCCTGTTGACCATGCAGGTGGCCAAGGCCGAAGGCGGCCTGGTGGTGGCAGCGGGCACCAGCGTGGATAAGCACCGCTTGGAAGTGGCCAAGAGCCTTGGGGTCGATTATGTGGTCAACGTCCAAGAGGACGACGTGGATGGACTGCTCAAAGATCTGACCAACGGCCGGGGGGCCGACGTGGTCCTAGAGTGCTCCGGCTCCGCCAGCGGGGCGCGGCTTGCCCTCAAAGTGGTGCGGCGGGGAGGCAAGTACGGCCAGATCGGTCTGTTTGGCAAACCCATTGAGATCGACTTTGAGCAGATCTGCTACAAGGAAGTTAAAGTCTCCGGCTCCTTTAGTCAAAAGTGGAGTGCTTGGGACCGGGGCCTGCGGCTGCTGGGACGGGGCCTGGTGCAAACCAAACCCCTGGTCAGCCATGTATTGCCCTTGACCCAATGGGAGGAAGCTTTCCAGATGTTTGAGGCCAAAGAAGGCCTGAAGCTGATTCTCCAGCCGGTGGACTAAGAGGAGGGATTGCCAGATGAGCAGCCAGGATTTAATCCAGGATCTCAAGGAGCGGGCCAGGCTACTCCGCCGGGATGTGGTGGAAATGGTCTACCGAGCCCAAAGCGGCCATTTAGGCGGTTCCTTGTCCGCTGCGGATATTGTTGCCGCCCTGTATTTCCATCAAATGAACATCGATTCGAAAAACCCCCAGGATCCTGATCGGGACCGGTTCATCCCATCGAAGGGCCATGCCGCGCCCATTCTTTATGCGGCCTTGGCCGCTCGGGGATTCTTCCCCAGGGAAGATCTCTGGAGCCTGCGCCAGATCGGCAGCCACTTGCAGGGGCACCCGGATATGCGGAAGACCCCCGGTGTGGACATGACCAGCGGGTCCTTAGGCCAGGGGTTTGCCACCGGACTTGGGATGGCCTTGGCCGGGAAGCTAAACGGCCAGGACTACCAGG
>JAAZLZ010000247.1 GCA_012799075.1 Bacillota bacterium | reverse complement strand
GCCAAAGCGCAGAAGCTGGGGCCGGAGCACCCTTTCCCAAAAGGGTTTTCTCATTTCCATTTCCCGAAGACTCCTGGGGCGGCCCATCCGGGCCACGCGCTCTAGGCGCTCGCCTAGTTTGGGGTCGTGGCCAAGCTGCCAGCCCACAGCCAGGACAAGGAGGGAAACAGACAGAAAAATAAGTAAGGCAAAGATCAAGGGCATCTTTTACACCTCGATGTTGACGATCTTGCGAATGATCAGCATCCCCAAGAGCTGTCCGACAAGGCCCAGGCCCAGCATGAGCTTCCCTAAGGGATGGGTGAAGAGGGTCCTTAGATAGCCGGGATTGATGGTGAAGATGAATAAGCCGATCCCCAAGGGAAGGAGGGTGATGATCACACCGGAAATGCGGCCCTGGGCCGTGAGCGTCTTGATCTCCCCCTTGATCCTAACCCGCTCCCTGATGGTCTCGGCGATGTTCTCCAAGATGCGAGCCAGATTGCCCCCCACCTGGCGCTGAATGATCACCGCGGTGACCACCAGGTCCAAGTCATCACTGCCAACCCGCTTGGCCGTGGCTTCCAAGGCCTCTTCCGTCGGCATCCCCAGGTTCATCTCCTTCAGGGCCCGGGCGAACTCGCTGCTGATGGGAGGCTGCATCTCCCGGGCAGTGATCTCCATCGACTGAAGGAAGCTGTAGCCTGCCCGGAGGGAGTTTGCTGTCAAGACCAGGGCATCGGCAATTTGGGTGTTGAAGCGGGCCAGTCGGCCCCGCTGCCTTTGCAGGAGATAGAGCCGGGGCAGAAGGGCCCCGAAAAGGCCCCCGGCCAGGGCCAGGGCCGAAAATCCCCCTTTGAGGAAGGAAATGCCGATCAAGGGCAGCAGGAAAGTCAATATGTTTAGGGTGAGGAATTCCGCCCCCTTTAGGGGAATATCCGCCTTCTGAAGCTCCAGCTCAAGTCCCCGGGCCAGCTTCGTCCCGGGCAGAAACCGGGCCAGCCCGACAAGGAGCCCCTTTTCTGGAGGAGTCTGAGCCGCCGGTGCGTTTTCATCGGGCACAACGCCCCAGGCCAGCACCCGGTCAAGGCGCCAAGCGACCTTCTGACGACGGCAAAACACCAGATACAATAGGGCAAAGGCCAGGAAGAAGACGGCAATGAAACTGCCTGCGGCCACAATCACCGGCATGTCTTAATACCCCCCGAAGAATTCTGCGGGCAGGTCAATGCCCGCGGCCTGGAGCCGCTCGGAGAACTTGGGGCGAATGCCCGTCGGGCGAAGCCTGCCTAGGATGCGTCCCTCCTCATCAATGCCGTGCTGTTCAAAGAAGAAGATGTCCTGGAGGGTGATCACATCTCCTTCCATCCCTTGGACTTCGGTGATCTGGGTGATCTTGCGGCTGCCGTCCCGGAGCCTGGCCTGCTGCACAATCAGATCCACCGCGGAGGCGATCTGCTCCCTGATGGCTCGTACGGGCAGATCCATCCCCGCCATGAGGACCATGGTCTCCAGGCGGGACAGCATGTCCCGGGGGGAGTTGGCATGGCCCGTGGTCAAAGAACCGTCATGGCCCGTATTCATTGCCTGGAGCATGTCCAGGGCCTCTCCTCCCCGCACCTCCCCGACAACGATCCTGTCGGGCCGCATCCGCAAAGAGTTCCGCACCAAATCCCGGATGAGAATGGCGCCCTTCCCCTCGATGTTCGCCGGTCGG
>JAAZLZ010000246.1 GCA_012799075.1 Bacillota bacterium | reverse complement strand
GACCCGGGTCCCAATCCGGATAATCTCTACATGGGGAATGCTCCTTACTCGGCTAATGATGTCTTCTAAGCGATCGTCGCTGAGAAGCAAGGGATCCCCGCCGGAGAGGATCACATCCCGGATTTCTCGGTGGGCTCGGATGTAATCAAGCCCCTGGGCGATGGTGCGGTCCGTAATGGTCAAGGTGGTCCCCACCTTGCGCTTCCGGGTGCAGAACCGGCAGTACATCGCGCACTGGGATGAGATCAGGAACAAGACCCGATCCGGATATCGATGGGTGATATTGGGCACCGGGCTGCTTTTTTCCTCCGCTAACGGATCCTCCGGGGCACCATCATCTTCCAGCTCGCACAAATCAGGCACAGCCTGTTTCCAGATGGGATCGCCCGGCTCCTCAATGAGGGACAGATAGTATGGGTTGATCCGCATCGGGTAGCGCCCAAGCACCCCGCCGACATCGCACGTCGGGTAGAGGGCCTTCAACTGTTCAGCGGTGGTGATGCTTTTACGCAGAATCTCTTGCCAGCTATTCATGCCAGTACGCCATCCTTCCAAGGTCAATTGTGCTCCCTTAAAGCTCTCGGTTGGGTTTTGGCAACCCCGTACCTGTTCAGAGCGGCGTGAAAGACAGCTCGAATTAGCTGGTTGTAAGTCATGCCTGCTGCCCTGGCTGCCTTGGGCAGGCAGGAGTTTTGATTCGGATCGGGCAGTACCCCCGGCAATGGATTGATTTCCAGGATGTGGGGCTGCCCTTGGGCATCTAATCGCATATCGATCCGGCACCAATCACGACAGTCCAAAGCGCGGAAGGCTAAGACCGCCGTATCAGCTATCTGTCTGGCAAGATCCGAGGGTATCTTGGCAGGACAACTGAAGATCCCCAATGGTGCCTCGGCCCGGTCCCAAACCCACTTGGCTTCATAAGAGTAGATGGGATTTGCGCCTGGAGGCAGATCATCGAATCGTATCGCCACAATTGGAAGAACTTGCACATCAGGGTAGTTGCCGATGACCCCCACGGTGAACTCCGACCCCGGCAGGAACTCCTCGATGAGCACCGGCTGACGGTACAGGCGGAGCAGCTTAGCTGTCTGCCTGCGGCAGTCATCCATGTTCCACACCAGGCAGTCATTGGTGATGCCTTTGCTGGAGCCTTCCATGACTGGTTTCACCATCAAGGGAAAGGGCAACTGGGCCGCTTTCTCCGCGGATGACCCATCATCGATCAAGACAAACCGGGGTGTGGGTATGGCGTGGTAGACGAGGATTTCCTTGCACCTTGCTTTGTCTAAGCAAAGGGATAGGGTTAGGGGTGAAGACCCGGTGTAGGGTATGCCGAGGAACTCCAGCATCGAGGGGACATGGCTCTCACGGCTGAGTCCCCGTTGACCTTCGGCGATGTTAAAAACGATGTCAGGCCTTATTCTCCGCAGTCGATCGAAACAATCTTCATTAGCTTCAATTAAGACGACTTCACCTTCGCTACTTAGGGCATCGCGAACAGCGAGGACCGTTTCTAAATCATCCCACTCCGCATACGAATCTGGTGGTTCTTCTTCCTCCTGGGTTGACTGATCTTCTGTGGCCGGTTTAAGGTTAAAAAGCACGGCAATCACCATAGCCGTTCTCGGGTTTGCCAACTCACAGGGCAAACCCCTTCCCTCCCGTTTAGGATGTTATCTTCAGCAAACCATGGGTTTAAGCCACATCCCAACACAGACTTTCAGTCAGGTGGTGAAGACTGGATGCCCCGGTCTGAGCACCTCCTGATTGCCTGAAAAGGGTGCATGGTTTCTGTTTGGAATGAGCATACAACGTTCATTCTCGCAAGTCAACAGAAATTTTGCGAAGGTTGTCTGCGAATGTGAGTGCCAGCAGGGGAGATTCTTCCTGGACGACTTGCCAGGAAGAATTCCAGGTTAAACAGGCAGAAAACCGGTTGCGGACAAAAGGCCAAAACAGCCTGCGAGCATCATGTCCCCATAGGGGTTGGCCATATGATAACCTCGGTCCGCCGCTTTGGCCCGGTTTGGACCTGTGACGGCGATTGCCTCAAAGAGCCCCGATTCCCGGGGCAGATCGGGGTGGACAAAGGCTCCATGCCCTCCATCGGCAAAGACCTCTCCATGGGTGATTGCTCCTCGTTGGAGTTTACTAAGGTAGTAGGCTAACTTGTCTCCGTCCAAGAGGCGGGTATGGTGTTCAAACAGTCCCCACACCCGGCCCTTTCGCACCAGGGCTCCTAAGGTGTGCCCGTTGCCCACATTGAGGATCAGGCAGCCTTTTGTTTTCATGCTTTGATTTACCCAAGGATCGCATAAGGCGCCCCAGATGGCTGAACTTGCGGTATCCATGAGGAAGACATGGGACACGGTTTGCTGGATGGCCTTCATCCGGGTCAGGTAATTGGGCACTTCCCTGAGGACCAAATCCTCCAGCTGTCCTCCGGACATGACGAACTTCTTCCATAGCTGAAAGCGGAAGACCCGGTCGCTCTCCCCTTTGGGGGGTCGACCATGGTCTTGGACGGCAATGGCCAATGAAGTGGGCGGCTCCAGATCAAACAGCTCAAAAACCCGATGAAAAGCGTCCAAGTCCACATCGGACAGGTGGATGGTCTTCATCCCCGGGGGCGGGGCGGAAACGATGTCCACCCCCATCGACCTGACGACGTCCAGATCGTCATCAAAGGTTGCCGCTGCCAGGGGCGTGGCCATGGCTTTCAGGCCCTTGTCTAAGTGCTCCCTTAGTGCCTTGGCACAGGGTCCACCGCCCATGGTCACACCGGTAAAACAAAGATCACATCCTTCATCGGTAGCCCGTTGGATCCGCCGGGCTACTTGGACGGTGGGGGATGGAAGGACCATTTGGACGCTATTTTCAACGGATGCATCTTCTTCGTAAAGCAGGATATCCT
>JAAZLZ010000245.1 GCA_012799075.1 Bacillota bacterium | reverse complement strand
CGTTGATTGAAGGTGAAAGGGTGCAAGTCGTCGAATTAGAGTCGGGTAGGGAGATTAACAAGGAAGGTATTAAATAAGTACCCTTCGGAAGGGGGGAGGCGGCTGGGCGGGAGCGGGAAGTCCTGAAAACAAGCGAAACTTAAGAAACGGAGGGAAGGAAGTTGAAAACACGTTTAGTTTCTTTGGTGCTGGCACTGGTATTAGTCATTGGCGGAATCGCCGGGGCCGAAAGGGCCGCGGAGCAGGTTATCCGCTTCAACTTGGGGACGGAGCCGGAGACCCTTGATCCGGCCAAATCGACAGGGGTTCCTGAGGCTAGAATCGAGCTTAACGTTTTCGAAGGCCTCACCCGTTTGGATGCTGATGATCTGCCCCAGCCGGCCATCGCGGAGAAGTGGGAGATCAGCGAGGATGGTCTGCGGTACGTTTTCCATCTGCGGAAGTCTAGCTGGTCCAACGGTGATCCCGTCACCGCCCACGACTTCGAGTACGCCTGGAAAAGGGCCTTGGCTCCTGAGACCGCTTCCCAGTATGCCTATCAGCTTTTCTACATAAAGAACGGCGAGGCGTACAACGCAGGGGAAGTCACCGATCCGAACCTGGTTGGCGTTAAGGCTTTGGATGATTACACTCTGGAAGTGGAACTTGAGGCTCCCACCGGTTATTTCCTCTCCCTGGTGGCCTTCCCCACCTTGATGCCTGTCAATCGGAAAGTGGTGGAAGCCGATCCGAACGGTTGGTTCATGAAGCCCGAGACCTATGTAGGCAATGGTCCTTTCAAGGTGACCAAGTGGGTGCACAACAGCTACATGGAGCTGGAGAAGAACGACCTTTACTGGGATGCTGACAGCGTCATCGTGGATAAGCTCGTCGCGACCCTGATCGAATCGGAAGATACCGAACTGGTCATGTTCGAGACAGATCAGCTTGACATCACCCATACTGTATCTCGCCCCGAGATCCCTCGCTTGAAGAAGGAAGGTCTCCTGAAGGTGACCCCCAATCTGGGTACGTATTACTATATCTTCAACTGCAAAGCCGAACCCCTTGACGATGTCCGGGTGCGGAAGGCTTTGAGCATGGCCATCGATCGGCAGGCCGTCACCGAGTATGTGACCCGGGCCGGTGAAATCCCCGCCCTGGCGTGGGTGCCCCCGGGAATTCCCGATGCCGAGCCGGGTGCGGAGTTTAGAGAAGTGGGCGGCGATATGCTAGAGGAAAACGTGGAGAAGGCCAAGGCCTTGTTGGCCGAGGCTGGCTATCCCGACGGAAAGGGCTTCCCGACCTTGACCATCCTCTACAACACGATGGAGATGCATAAGGCCATCGCCGAGGTAATCCAGGAGTTCTGGAAGAAGAATCTGAACATCGACGTCCGGCTAAACAACCAGGAGTGGGGCGTCTACCTCAACAGCCGGGACGAGGGGGATTTCCAGGTGGCCAGGGCCGGCTGGGTCGGCGACTACATCGACCCCATGACCTTCATGGATATGCATGTGAAGGACGGCGGCAACAACGACTCCAACTGGAGCGATCCGGAGCACGATCGGCTGATCGAATTGGCCAAGACCAGCAACGATCCCGCGGTGCGGATGAAGGCGATGCATGAGGCCGAGGCGATCATCTTGGAACAGCTGCCCATCATGCCCATTTACTACTATGTCGAGCCCTTCTTGGAGAAGGATTACATCAAGGACGTAATCTACTCCAGCCTGGGCTTCATCGACTTTAAGAATGCCTGGGTGGCCAAGCACTAAAACAAACAAGGGGTGACTCTCGGAGTCACCCCTCCCTTTGGCTCTGGAGGGATGTGATGTTGATTGGGTAGGTACATTGTCAGACGTTTGCTGTCGATGCTTTTGGTCCTGTGGGTGATCGCCACGGTGACCTTTGTCTTGATGAATCTGGTCCCCGGTGGACCCTTTGCTTCGGAGAAGCCGCTGCCGGAGGCCATTAAGCGCAATATTGAGGCCCGCTATCGCCTAAATGATCCCTTCTGGAAGCGCTACATCGACTACATGGGGAATATTCTCCGGTGGGATTTGGGGCCGTCCTTCAAGTATGAGGGCCGGACGGTCAACGACATCATCAACTCCGGTTTCCCAGTATCAGCGGTTTTAGGGGTCACCTCCGTGGCCTTGGCTTTGCTGTTGGGGATCCCGGCAGGGATCTTGGCGGCCCTTAAGCAGAACAAATGGCCCGATACCTTGGCCATGCTGGCGGCTACCATCGGTGTGTCCGTTCCCAGCTTTATCATGGCTACTTTTCTGATGTACATTTTCGCCTATAAGCTGCGGTGGCTGCCCGCTGCTTTGTGGGGTCGTCCATCCCAGGTGATCCTGCCGGCCCTGGCCCTGGCAGGGTTTCCCGCGGCCTTTTTTGCCCGGCTGACCCGGGCCAGCATGTTGGAGGTCCTTGGGGAGGATTTTATCCGGACGGCTTATGCCAAGGGGCTGTCGACCCCCGCGGTCATAGCGCGTCATGCCCTTAAATGCGCCCTTATTCCTGTTTTTTCGTACCTAGGCCCCCTTCTTGCCCAAATCATGACGGGAAGCTTCGTCATCGAGAAAATCTTCGCCATCCCGGGCTTGGGCCAGCACTATGTGACCAGCATCTACAACCGGGATTATACGGTGATTCTCGGGGTAACGGTTTTTTATTCGATTCTGCTGGTCACATTGAATTTCCTGGTGGACCTGGGCTATGTACTCCTTGATCCGAGGATCAAGCTGGCGGAGCCTTCATCTTAACCAGTGGAGCAAGGGAGGCAGGTTGTAATCATGCAAGAAGAGCTTTTTTTACCCCTTCCCAAGGAAGATGCGCCGGAGAGGATGGTGCGGCCGAGCACTACCTATTGGCAGGATGCTTGGCGCCGACTGCGGGAAAACCGGGGGGCCACGGTCGGTTTGGTGGTGATCGCGTTAATCTGTCTGTTTGCCATCGTCGGCCCTTATTTCAGCCCCTATTCCTACTCGGACCAAAGCCTGATCAGGGCTAATCGCCCCCCCAGCAAGGCTAACTGGCTGGGCACGGACAATCTCGGACGGGATATCGCCACCCGTCTCATGTACGGAGCCAGGATCTCCTTGGCCATTGGTGTGTTTGCCAGCCTGATTAATTTGACCATCGGTGTAGTCTATGGGGGGATTGCAGGGTTTTTTGGCGGCCAGGTGGACAATGTGATGATGCGGGTGGTGGATATCCTCTATGGGATTCCGTCCCTGCTTTATATCATCTTGCTGATGGTGGTCCTAGGCCCGGGCTTTGGCAATATCCTCATCGCGATCGGCCTCACCGAGTGGCTGTCCATGGCCAGGATCGTCCGGGGACAGATCCTGGCCATGAGGGGCCAGGACTTTGCCCTGGCGGCCCGCTGCCTCGGGGCTAGTCGTTGGCGGATCCTGTTCCGTCATCTGATCCCCAACAGTGTGGGGCCCATCATTGTCACCGCAACCCTCACCATCCCCCAGGCCATTTTCTTGGAAGCCTTCTTGAGCTTTATCGGACTGGGAGTAAGCGCTCCCATGGCCAGTTGGGGTGTCCTTGCATCCGATGGATTGGCTGGGATCAGGTCCTATCCCTGGCAGCTTCTGGCCCCGGCCTTTGCGATTAGCATTACCATGCTGGCTTTCAATTTTCTAGGCGATGGTTTAAGGGATGCCCTTGATCCCCGCCTGCGTTCGTAGGGAGGTTAGAGTGTGGCTCTATTAGATATCCGCAATTTGCGTACATCCTTCTTTACCCATCTAGGTGAAGTCAAGGCTGTCGATGGAGTTAGCTTTCAGGTGGGGGAAGGAGAAGCTGTGGCCTTGGTGGGAGAGTCGGGTTGCGGCAAGAGCGTTACGGCCCTGTCCATTATGGGGCTTGTCCCTCCCCCGGGGAAGATCATCGGCGGCGAGATCATCTTCGCCGGAGAAGACTTGACTAAGCTTTCCGGGCAGAAGATGCGCCACCTGCGGGGGAACGTCCTTAGCATGATTTTCCAAGATCCGATGACCTCCCTCAATCCGGTGTTGAACGTTGAAACCCAACTGGGGGAAGGCTTAAGGATCCACAAGGGGATGGATGCCAAAGCCGCCCGGGCCAGGGTGATTGAACTATTGAATCTGGTGGGCATCCCCGAGGCGAAGCGGCGCTTGCACCAGTATCCCCATGAGTTCAGCGGCGGCATGCGCCAGCGGCTCATGATCGCGATGGCCCTTGCCTGTTCTCCCAAGATGCTCATTGCCGATGAACCGACAACGGCCCTGGATGTAACGATTCAGGCCCAGATCATCGAGCTCTTGAAGGAGCTTAAGGTTCGCCTTTCTTCCTCCATTTTGCTCATTACCCACGACATGGGGATTGTGGCCGGCCTTTGTCAGCGGGTCATCGTCATGTACGCGGGTCGGGTAGTTGAGACCGGGTCCGTCGAAGCCGTTTTCGATGATCCCCAGCACCCCTACACCTGGGGTTTGTTGCGCTCCCTGCCCCGCCTTGATGCGCGGAAGGACCGCCTGGTGCCCATCCCGGGGCAGCCCCCCGATCTGTTGGCCTCGCCGCAAGGATGTCCCTTTGCGGCCCGCTGCCGGTGGGCCATGCGGATCTGTGTGCAAAAGATGCCCGTGATGACTTCCACCGACAAGGGAACGGTGGCTTGCTGGCTGCAAGAACTTGGCCCCCAGGCCGTTAAGCGGGCCCGGGAGGAGGTGGCCTGATGGAGCCGGTGCTTGAAGTAAGGGACCTGAAAAAGTACTTTCCCATCACCCGGGGAGTTTGGCAGAAAACCCGGGGGATGTTGAAGGCTGTCGATGGAATCAGCTTTGATCTTTACCGGGGGGAAACCTTGGGACTTGTCGGTGAAAGCGGCTGCGGCAAGACGACCGCGGGACGGACCATTGTCCGCCTTTATGAGCCGACGGGGGGATCTGTCCGCCTGCACGGTCAGGAAATCTTCTCCCTCTCCGAAAGGGAGATGCTCCCTGTTCGCAGTCAGATCCAGATGATTTTCCAAGACCCCTATTCTTCCCTCAACCCCCGCATGACCGTTGGGGACACCATTACGGAGGCCTTGGAAATCCACGGTTTGGCTGAAGAACGGCGGACCGAAAGGGTGGGGGAGCTGTTGGAAATGGTGGGTCTGGGCCAGGAAATGGCCGGGCGATATCCCCATGAGTTCAGCGGCGGTCAAAGGCAGCGGATCGGCGTGGCCCGGGCCCTGGCCGTTCAGCCCAAGGTAATTATTTGTGATGAGCCGGTCTCGGCCTTGGATGTATCGATCCAGGCCCAGGTGATCAACATGTTGGAAGAGCTGCAAGAGAAGCTCGGTCTGACCTACCTGTTCATTTCCCATGACTTGGCCGTTGTCCGCCATATCAGTCACCGGGTGGCCGTGATGTATTTGGGCAGGCTGGTGGAGGTGGCTCCGAGCGATCAGATTTATGATAACCCCCTTCATCCCTACACAGAAGCCCTCATGTCGGCCATTCCCATTCCCGATCCGAAAGTGGAAAGCCAGCGCAGGCGGCTCATCCTGACGGGGGATGTGGCAAGTCCCATCGACTTGCCGCCGGGGTGCCGGTTCGCAAGCCGCTGTCCCAAGGTGGAGGCCCGGTGTCACCAAGAGGAGCCGGCCATGGTGGACGTAGGAGGGGGGCATTCGGTAGCCTGCCACCTTGTCGTTTGAGCAATTCAATTAGTTCTCTTGCACAGGGGACCGAGGGGTGAGGAGACAACGGCGATGTTGCTGGTTGCCCTGATCTTGCTGCTGATTCTCCTCAACATGCCTGTCAGCCTGGCCTTCCTGACGGGGGCCGCTTGGGTGTATGGGCGGACCTTTCCGATTACTGCCTTGGCCCAACGGATCACCGGGGTGCTGACCGGCTCTGTTCTCCTCACGGTCCCCTTTTTCATGCTCTTGGGAGCAGTGATGAACCGGGGCGGGATCGCCCGACGGATCTTTGCCTTCGCCGAGAGCCTAGCGGGTCCCTTGCCTGGAGGTCTAGCCCAGGTGAATGTCATCACCAACCTCATTTTGGCGGGGATGTCCAGTTCCGCAGGGGTCATCGCCCGGGGCGCAGGAGAAGTGGAAATCCACGGAATGACCCGGGCGGGATTTCCCCGGTCCTTCGCCGCCGCCGTCCTCGCATCTTCAGCCATCATCGGACCCATTATTCCCCCCAGCATTATCCTGGTGGTCTACGGGGTGTTGGCGGGCATCGAGGTCAGATTTCTGCTCTTGGCCGGAGTCCTGCCCGGCATGCTCATGGCCGCGTCGTTGATGGCGGCTGTCTATCTGGTGGTTAAGAATCGGGGCTATCCCCTGGCATTCTCCTTTTCCCCGGAGTCCTTCCGTCATGCTGTCCGCGAGGGCTTCT
>JAAZLZ010000017.1 GCA_012799075.1 Bacillota bacterium | reverse complement strand
TTGCCGTCGTCGATTAGGACATCGCCAACAAACCCCGGGGTGCCTGTACCGTCGATGATGGTGCCGCCTTTAATCAGAAGATCGTACAATGCCTAGTCCCCCTTCAGTTGAGATCCAAGGCTGGTATTCTCCCCCTTGGCGTTTGTTTCCTTCCATTAGACAAAATAGCAGGAATCTGTTCATGCTAGGGTGAATCATAGTCCTTAGAACAACTAGTTGCTAAATTCCGAAACGTCAAGACTGAAGGAGGGACTGGTGATGCCTAGGAAGTGGATGACGGCAGTCTTGTGTGCGATCTTGTTGATTACAACGGCTATTGCAAGTGCAGGGCCCCTGGTGTTCAAGTTCGCCTACGACGATGCTCCCCGGGCCTTTGAGGCCAACGAACATGCCTTGGCGGTAACCTTCAAGGATCTAGTTGAGAGCCGGACCAACAGGGAGATAATAGTGGAACTTTATCCCGCTGGAGCCTTGGGCAAGGAGCGGGAACGCTTTGAGCTGGTCCAGTCGGGGATCATCCAGGGCACCATCGCGAGCATCGGCGGCATTGCCCAGTTTGTACCGGAAATCGGAGCCATCGACATCCCCTTTGCCATTCCATCCCATGCCATTGCTTACCGAGTCTATGACGGTCCTTTCCTGGGTGAACTGAGGGATGAGATCTTAAGTCGCACCGGGGTTCGCTTAATGGGCGTCTGTGAGGCGGGGGGCTTCTATGCCCTGACCAATAATGTGCGGCCAATCCGAACGCCCGCCGACATGAAGGGCGTTAAGTTCCGCACCATGGAGGTCCCCGTTCAGATCAGGATGATGGAGGCCCTAGGGGGAGCAGCCACTCCCATTGCCTGGGCCGAGCTTTATACTTCCCTCCAGACGGGGGTGGTCAATGGGCAGCATAACCCGGTGCCCATCATCGTCCACGGCAAGCTGTTTGAAGTGCAAAAGTACGTGACCCTCCTGAACCATTTGTATGGCACCGACTGGTGGCTGATGAACAACGATTGGCTCCAGTCCCTCTCGCCAGAGCAGCGCCGCATCATCGCAGAGGCGGTCCAAGTGGCCATTGTGGCCGGGCGGGGAATCAACAGGATCGTAGAGGGCACCGACCGGGGAGTAGCCTTCCTTAAGGAGCAGGGCTTGGAGGTCTACATGCCCACTCCCGAGGAGCGGGCCCAATTTGCCGATCTGGCCATTTCCGCGGTGTTGGCATACGTGGGGGAGGCCTACGGGGAGGATGGCCTAAAGTGGGCCAATCGCTTCCTGCAAGCCATTGAAGAAGCCGAAGCCGAAATGGATGCCGTCACCACGGAAGCCTTCCGCTAAGAGACTTTGGGGGGCCCCGGCCCCCCTTTTGTAAAAGTGGGGTGAAGACCGGTGATTCAGGATGACGGGAGACAGAGTATTGCAGGCAGCTTGAGTGATTGGATCGATAAGTTGATCGGCTACCCAGCCATCATCATGGTGGGCTTTATGACCATCACCGTTCTCATCGGTGTTTTCTCCCGGTACCTGCTGAATTCCCCCGTCCGGTGGACGGAGGAGATGGCCCGCTACACCATGATCTGGATGGGGCTGTTGGGGATGAGTCTGGCCTTAAAACGGGATGAGCACATTGGGGTGGAGTTCTTCGTCACCCGCCTGCCCC
>JAAZLZ010000244.1 GCA_012799075.1 Bacillota bacterium | reverse complement strand
TCCGGGCTGGTGATGATGAGGGGTGGAGCTAGGGCTACGTAGTCCGGCCCACAGCGCATGATGAGCCCCCGCTTCCTGGCGGCCTGGTCGATCATCTTCACGATGGGAACCTCTGGTCCGAAGGATTTCTTCGTTTTCTTATCCTGTACAAACTCCATTCCCTGCAACAGGCCTATCCCCCTGACATCGCCGATGAAATCAAAGCGCTCCTTGAATGCATTAAGCTTTGTTCGGATCCTTTCTCCCATTGCCCTTCCGTTGGCAATGGCATTTCTTTCCTGGATTTCCTGGAGGACGGCATGGCCGGCGGCGCAGGCGACGGGACTTCCGGTGTAAGTATGGCCGTGGTGAAACTCCCGCCGGTCGCCCGACTTACCGGCAAAGGCCTTCCGAATCTCCTCAGTAAACAAGGTGGCCGCCAAAGGTGCATAGCCGCTGCTCATCCCTTTGCCGCAGCAAAGGATATCCGGACGAACCTGGAAGTAATCCGCGGCAAAAGGCTCGCCTAGACGGCCAAAGCCAGTGATTACTTCATCATAGATGAGCAGGACATTATATCGGTCACAGATGGCCCTTACCATCTGGTGGAACTCCGGTGGTGGGACGATGAAACCAGCTGAGGAGATCATCACAGGATTGAGGATAATGGCACTGACGGTGTCCGGGTCTTCGTTCTTGATTGTGTACTCCACCAGTTTAGCACAGGTGATGCCGCATTGGGGGTATTCTTGGTCAAAGGGGCAATGATAGCAGTAAGGGGGATAAAGGTGGATGACCCCTACTGTCAGCGGTTCATAGGGAGTCCTTCGTTCCCAACCTCCCGAGACGGCCGTGGCACCAGCGGTACAGCCGTGGAAAGAACCGTAAGTGGCAAGGATCTTGTACTTGAGGGGGCTTCCCGTCTGACGATGATATTGCCGAGCCATCTTCATCGCCGTCTCCGTGGCTTCCGACCCGCCGCTTAGGAAGAACACCCCGTCCATACCGGCAAACTCCAGCAGGGCTTTCGCGTACTGGAGGGCCACCGGGTTTGAACTATGCATCGATGGATGGAAGCTCAGTTTTTGCATCTGTGCGTACATAGCATCGATCACTCGCTTGTTGCCATGACCGATCCCAACTACAAAAACCCCGGACAGGCCGTCAATGTAGCTGTTGCCTTGATCATCATAGATCCTTATCCCCTCCCCCCGGGTGACGACGAAGGGGTCGCGTCCGAATTCCTCCATTTGGGTAAAGGGAACAAAACTCCGGTAGGAAATATCCTTTGACAAGTCCGACACTCCTTTCTTGGGGAAAAGTAGCGAAAGTGTGACGTCTTCTATGTAATCGTTATTTCTCCCCTTCATCTGAACTTTCCTGCTATTCATCCCAGGGGGAAGCAATAATGAAAGGGGGCCCTCATTAGGGCCCACAGATTAGACCGCCTTTAGTTCACTAATGATCCTTGGGGGGTCCGGAGAGCGGAAAATCGCGGAGCCGGCGACGAGGACGTTGGCCCCGGCGGATACCACTAGTGGAGCCGTTTGTAGATTTATGCCCCCATCGACTTCAATGTCCACCGAAAGGTCCTTCAAAGCGATCGATTCCCGGAGCTCTCTTATCTTCGGGATCATGCTGGAGATGAAAGGTTGACCGCCAAAACCGGGGTTAACCGTCATCAGCAAGATGAGATCGACATCCCCTAGGACATGGGTGACGGCGCTTAAGGGAGTTCCTGGATTAAGCGCCACTCCGGCTTTAACGCCAAGCTCCTTGATCTGTTGGACAACCCGGTGAAGGTGGGTGCAAGCTTCCGCATGGACGGTGATGAGTCCCGCACCCAGCTGGGCAAAACGAGGAATGTAGGCCGAGGGATTTTCGATCATCAAGTGGACATCAAGGAACTGACCGGTTATACTGGGCAAAACTTCCATAATGGGAAAACCAAAGCTGATGTTGGGCACAAAATGCCCGTCCATCACATCTACGTGGAGCCAATCGGCATCTTCCACCCGGGTCAAGTCCTCGGCCAGCCGGGAAAAGTCAGCGGATAAGATAGAAGGGGCAACCTTAATCATCTGGTCAGGCGACCTTGGCGAGGTCACCCTGCCTCCTTTCGGAAAATGAGATCTTACTAGTATTTTCGTTGTTGGTAACGTTGAATCTCCTGTAAAAGGGTCAAATAACTCCGGTAGCGCCGTGCATCGACTTCCTCCCTGTCTAATGCCTCCTTGACGGCGCAGTTGGGCTCTTGATGATGCAAGCAGCCAGTGAATTGACAGCCTTCCGCCAACGCGGCCATTTCCGGAAAGCATTGGCCCAGGCTGAAGGGCTCCACATGATTCAGGGATAAGC
>JAAZLZ010000243.1 GCA_012799075.1 Bacillota bacterium | reverse complement strand
TTAGGGGCCCTTCCCGGAGGGCCCGATAGACCGGAGCCATCTTGATGGCCTCCGGCCGCGTGCCAAAAACAAGGAGTATGTCCATCGAGGGGGCCTCCTCAGCTGCCCAGGCGGTCTTTGAACCGCCCCAAGGTGATGGTTCCCAGCCGGCGGGCGCCCAGCAGGATAATGACCGCAGCCACAATTTGGATCAGGGTGCTGGCCGCGCTGTTCATCCCCGCAATCCAAAGGGCCAGGATCCCCAAACAGGAGCTGACCAAATACATGACCATCACCGCTTCCCGTTGACTTAGGCCCATGGCCAGCAGGCGGTGGTGAACATGGCCGTTGTCCGCCGCGTAGATGGGCGCTCCCCGCCTAAAGCGGCGAATGATGGCAAAGACGGTGTCGAAGAAGGGCAGTCCCAAGATGAGGACCGGCACGCTAAGGGCAATGGCCGCCGGACCCTTCAAGGTCCCTTGGACGGAAATGGCCCCCAGCATGAACCCCAGGAACATGGCCCCCCCATCCCCCATGAAGATCTTGGCCGGGTTGAAGTTGTGCCGCAAGAAGCCCAGGGAGCTTCCGGCCAGGGCGATGGTCAACAGGGCGACGACCTCCTGCCCCCGCTGAAGGGCAATGAGAAACAACGGCAGGCAGGCGATGCAGGTAATGCCCGCGGCCAGCCCATCGAGGCCGTCGATGAGGTTGATGATGTTGGTGACGGCAACCAGCCAGAGGACAGTCAGGGGCGCGGCCAGGCGGCCAAGATAGAACATGCCTCCGAAGGGGTTGCTGACAAAGTCGATCCTGACGCCAAAGAAGGTCAGGATCAGGGCAACTATCACCTGGCCGATGAACTTGGCTCGGGGAGAAAGACTGCGCCGGTCATCGATCAGGCCAAGGTTTAAAATGAGAAAGGAGCAAAGAATAAGTCCTGCCAAGAAGCGGCTCATGGGAACCGCGATCAATACAGGAAGAATAAAGCCAAGGAAAATCGCAACTCCACCGCCGGTAGGCACAGGACGGGTGTTGACCCGCCGTTCGTTTGGTTCATCCACCAGCCGGAGCCGCACCGCAAGGGAGGCCATCAACGGAGTCACGGCCCAAGTGATGCCTATCGATGCAAGAAAAACAGCAAGATAATTCATGGATTTGGCGCAAAGGCCCATCCCCTTCTAAGGAGACGAATATGCACCCTTTCCTCCTTTGCATGGATTCAAGTCAACCTTTACCCCTGCTTCCGCCAAGATTTGGACAGCCAGGTCGTCGGGATACTCCCCACCGCACACCACCCGCCGGATCCCCGCGTTGACCATCATTTTGGCGCAGAGGACGCAAGGCTGGTGGGTGCAGTACATCGCCGAATCCTTCGTGCTCACCCCGTGGAGGGCCGCCTGGATGATGGCATTCTGCTCCGCGTGGATGCCCCGGCAAAGTTCATGGCGCTCCCCGGGGGGAACGTTTAGTTCATCCCGCAGGCAGCCTGCTTCCAGGCAATGGGCAAGCCCCGACGGGGCCCCATTGTAGCCGGTGGACAGGATCCGCTTTTCCCGCACCAGGACTGCCCCCACCGCCCTTCGCAGACAAGTGGAGCGTCGGGATACCAACTCGGCGATCTCGAGAAAATATTCATCCCATGTGGGGCGCAAGCCGAACCCTCCTATTTGGTGCCAAACAGCCTGTCTCCGGCATCCCCCAGTCCGGGGACGATGTAGCCGTGTTCATTGAGGCGAAGGTCAACGGCGGCGGTGAAGATATCCACGTCGGGGTGGACCCGCTGCAGGCGCCTGATCCCCTCAGGGGCGGCAACCAGGTTCATCAGTCTGATGCTCCGGCCGCCCTTTCGCTTAATGACCCCGATGGCCGCGGCGGCCGAGCCTCCCGTGGCCAGCATGGGATCGACCACGATCACTTCCGAGTTCTCCAGATCCCCGGGAAGCTTCCAGTAGTACTCCAGGGGCCGCAAGCTCTCGGGATCCCGGTGAAGACCGATGTGGCCGACGCCG
>JAAZLZ010000242.1 GCA_012799075.1 Bacillota bacterium | reverse complement strand
GATTATATCGGGAAGAGCGAGTCCTGTCAAGGCCCAGCGGGTCCTATGGGCCCGGGCTCCACATCTTCCAGAGGGATGATCGACCCCTTCAGTACTAGGGGAAGGACGATGGGGAATATACCTTTAAGGGTTCTAGCGTGTGAGGAGGGAAGAGGTTGGGAAAGGCGGGTCGGTTCTTGGTGTTGCTCCTTTGGGGCATCGGCATCATTGTCCTCGCGACTGGAGTGGGGATTGAATCGTTGCGGATTGTGATTGCTGAAATGCAAGGTTTGGGCAGCATCGTCGGCACGGTAAGGGATGTCTTCGGCGATCCCGTGCCGGGGGCCAAAGTGCGTTTGGCAGATAAGGAAACCGGCACCGACGGGAAAGGGGGGTTCACCATCAACTTCGTGCCCGTTGGCCCCCAGACCCTGATGATAACCGCACCGGGCTATCATCCTTTGGAACTTAACCTGCAGGTTGATAGGGGCGAAAACAGGCCTCGAATAAGGCAGGAAACGGGCCTGTGGCCCGTTGGCCTTAAGATCGATTATCATTTGTTCTATCAGGGAAAAGGCCAAGGGGAAACCAAAGACGTTTTCGGCTTGGTTGGCTTTGCCAACGGGTCCGATGAGGAGTATTTCATCCACAGCATTAAGGTTTTGGACGCATTTCACAGTGTGGTCATCGATCTATTGGGTGAGCTGGACGACTACCGGGAATTTGCCGGCACGTACACCGACAGCAATTTTACCGTCAAACCCCAAATGGCGGCAATCATTTATCCCAGGACGGTGATCAACCGGGAGCTGCCCCACTTCATGGCCAATATTTCGTCTGGGGCTTATACCCTGCAGGTATTCTACGGAACGGGCAAAGAACACAGCCGCGGGGAGTACTATCTGTGGGAAGAGACCAGGGTGCCTGTACTGGAGGAAGACTGTGACCCCCATGTACCTTAGGAGGAAATCCCTTCCTTTCGTCGAAAAACCTCTCAGGAAGGCCAAAGGCCTAATCGAACCAGAAGGGTGGAGCCTAATGCGTACGGGTAGGGGGGCCTTGATTTTAGCAGTATTCGTGCTTTTTTTTACCGTGGGGGCATCGGCGTCCGCAATTCAAGTCTACTTCAATGTGCGAGCCCTCAGTTCAGATGTATCACCGGTAGTTGTTGACGGCCATGTTCTGTTGCCGGTTAGATCTTTGGCCAGTGCCATCGGTTTGTCCTTAACATGGGAAGCCTCAACGGGGAGAATTGAACTTAAGACCGAGGACAGGGAGATCGTCATGCACATCAACTCCCGGGAGGCCCAGCTCAACGGGGAGCCCCATCAACTGAGGACGGTTCCCCAGTTGAAAGATGATCGGATCCTGGCCCCATTGACCTTTTTGGCCGAGGCGTTGGAACTGACAATCCGTTGGGACATGGAGACGGCTTCCCTTCATTTATCCGATGCGGCTATTTTCGTGTCCGACGTTACCCTTGGCGAGGAGGAGGGACGCACTCGACTCGATGTGCAGACCAACGCTCCCGTCGCTTACGATACCATTCTCCTGGTGGACCCCCATCGCTTGGTTGTGGATGTCCACGGGGCAAGACTAGGCATTCCTCCAGGGGAACAGCCTGTTCAGGTGGGGGTGGCCCGGTGTCTGCGGGTTGGCCAGTTTGGTCCCGACGTTGTCCGGGTGGTGGTGGAGCTAAACGCCCCTGTCGGTTATGAGGCCTTTACCCGGGAAGCCCAGCCTGGGGTATCCCTCCTGTTGAATCACGCCGTTGATTCGTTGTCTTGGCGGGATACGGAAGAAGGAGGGGAACTAATCATTGCCGCGCCATCCTCCGCCCCTTATGAGATATGGCGGCTGGTTGAGCCGGAAAGGGTTGTCATCGACGTTTTCCACGCTTCCCTCAATGCGGAGGACCGGATCATTGTCCTCGGGGACGGGTTGGTCAAGCAGGTGCGGGCGAGCCAGTTTCTCCCCAATGTGGTCCGGGTGGTCCTTGATGTCAACGGTCCAGTGGAAGCTAAGGCATCCCGGAAGGAATGGGGGGTCTCCGTTCGGCTGGAGCCGCCGGCAACTGGTCTGGAGTTGGCTGAAGTCGAGCCCGTTGAAGAGCCGGTTGAACTTCTCAAGGAGCCTGATCCGGATTTCCCCCTTTTGCCGGGGGTAAAAGAGGCCGCGGAGAAGACGGGCAAGGGTCTTCGCATCATCTTGGATCCTGGTCATGGGGGCCTGGACCCGGGAGCTTTAGGTCCCTCGGGGAGCAAGGAAAAAGATGTGGTTTTAGATATCAGCTTGAGGTTAAGGGACTTGTTGGTGGCAGTTGGCTGTGAAGTTTTCATGACCCGGGATGAGGATCGCTATGTTGAGTTTCCAGAACGTGTTCGCTTAGCCAAAGAAGGCAAGGGAGATGTATTCTTGAGCATCCACGCGAATGCTTTCCGATTTCAGGAGGCCTGCGGAACCGAGACCTTTTACCATCCGGACAAGCAAAGCAGTCGGCTCTTGGCCCAGGCCCTGCAGGAATCACTAATGAAGGAATTGGGTCGGACGGATCGAGGCGTGAAGACCCGTCGCGATCTATTTGTCCTTAGGGAATCCAGTATTCCAACGGCACTAGTAGAAGTTGCGTTTATCAATCATCCTGATGAAGAGAAACTCCTTCGGGAACCAGAATTTCGTCAGCGTTGTGCCCAAGGGTTGTTCCAGGGCCTCAGCCTCTATTTCCAGCAGCGGGCGGGTCGTTCTTTAGGTCCGGTGCCCGAGATCAGTCAAGATGCTGGGGACAACCCGGTCGCAAAGGCCAGTGAGGGGTGACCACCGGTGGGCAAGGGAATGCATAAAGCGTTAGTGGCAGTCATTTGCCTGTTAGTGATAATTATCATTTGGGCGTTGGTTCAACGCTCCGGCCCACCACCGGTGTCTACTGATCTTTCCCAGACCGAGGTGCTCATTTACCTGGCCACCCGCGATGGAACCAGTCTGGTGCCGGTGAAGCGAAACCTAGGCGCGGAGCAGGTGTCCCCCCAGGGTCTAATAGAAGAACTCCTCAAGGGTCCTCGGCCCAGGGAGCCTTGGGTGCTGCCCCTGCCTGCCAATACCCGGGTGAACAGCGTGGCCGTGGTGGACCAAGTGGCCTATGTGGACTTTAGCGAAGAACTGGTGGAGTTTCACTCGGGGGGAACTACCGGCGAACTGCTGACCGTCTATGCCATCGTCAACACCCTGACCCAGCTGCCGGAGGTGGAGCGGGTCCAAATTTTCGTAGGGGGTCGAGAGCTTGAAACCCTGATGGGGCACCTAGACCTTCGCATCCCTTTAGAGCCCGATTTCTCCTTGGTACTGGAGGAACCTTAAAGGCGTATTGGGAAAAGATGGGCCGGACACACTAGCTTTAGGACTATTTGACCGAGACCGCATACAATGATAGGGCGACTAAGGGACGTTGCACTGGGATGGTGAAGGTATGGATAGACATGCCCCCGTGGGGGTTTATGATTCGGGTGTAGGCGGCTTGACCGTCGTCCGGGAGATCCGGCGTCAACTGCCCGCCGAACAGATCATCTATTTGGCGGACTCGGCTCGCCTGCCTTATGGAGATCGACCTCCCCAAGAGATTCAGCTTTTCGCTCGTCAGATCATCACCTTTTTGCTGAGCCGGGGTGTGAAGATGGTGGTGATCGCTTGCAATACCTCATCCGCCTTGGCGCTGCCCATCATCAGGGAAGAGTTTTCCCTACCGTTGATCGGGATGATCGAGCCTGGAGTCACGGCTGCCCTACGGATGAGTGGGAAGGGCAAGGTCGGAGTGATTGCCACCCAAGGAACGGTGGACAGCGATGCTTACGGGCGCATGCTCCGAAAACACGGGGTGAAGGTCTACAGTCAGGCATGCCCCCGGTTCGTCCCCCTCATCGAAAGCGGACACCTTAACTCTCCCCAAATGGCCCAGGCCATCGATGAATACTTGGGACCCTTGCGGGCCGCCGGTGTGGATGCGCTAATTTATGGATGCACCCATTATCCTTTTCTAAACAGCCAGATCCAAGGCTACATGGGCCAAACAAAGACCGTTGATCCGGCGGTGGAGGCGGTGCGGCAAGCTAGCCTTTGTCTTGCGGACATGGGTCTAATCTCCCCGGTGAAGAAGAACCGGGACCTTTTCTTTACGACGGGGGACCCCAAGGAGTTTGCTAGAAGGGGCGCCCGGCTGCTGGGCCAAGAACTGGATCGGGTGGAGCAAATCGATCTGAACGCCGAGGGGTGAAGGGTCAGATGGCGAGGGGGCTTTAGGATTGGATCTTAAGGATCAGAAAGTTGCTGTGGTGGGCCTTGGGGTGAGCAACCGGGCCTTGATTCGCTACCTGTTGGGCAAGGGAATGGCGCCTACTGCTTGCGATCGATTGGAACCTAGAGAGTTGGGAGAGACCTATGATGAGCTGGCGGCTCAAGGTGTGGCCTTTAGGCTTGGTCCAGGCTACTTAGATAACCTGGAGGACTTCGACGTTGTTTTTCTGACGCCGGGAATGCCAAAGCATCTGCCCCAGATTAAGAAGGCCAAAGAGGCGGGCGTTGTCCTCTCTAGTGAGATAGATCTGTTTTTCGATTTATGTCCTGCACCCATCGTCGGCATTACCGGCAGTAGCGGCAAGACAACGACGACTACTTTAGTTGGCGAGTTCCTCGGCGCCGGGGGTAATGAGGTTTTCGTCGGCGGCAACATCGGCACTCCGCTAATCAACCAGGTGGACAGGATCACCGAAGAGGGTAGGGTGGTCCTGGAGCTTAGCAGCTTCCAGCTTGAGCTTATGGAGAGAAGTCCCCATGTCGCGGTGGTCACCAACATTACCCCAAACCATCTGGATGTCCATCCTTCCATGGAACACTATGTTAATGCCAAAAAGAACATCTACCGGTGGCAGGATGAGGGGGATGTGGCCATCTTCAATGAGGATGATCCTTATGCACCGGACATGATTCGTGAGGCGAGGGGGCAGGTCTTTACCTTCAGCCGGCGCCACCCGGTGGCTAGGGGCGCCTGGGTAGATGGAGAGCGAATTGTTTTAACCGGGACCAAAGTAGAGGGGACCCTGTGTTCGATTCAGGATCTTGCCCTGCTGGGGGGCCACAATGTTGAGAATGTGCTGGCGGCCTGTTTAGGCGCGTTGGCCCTTGGATCTCCTTTGCGCCCTATGGCAGAGGTTTGTCGAACCTTCACCGGAGTGGCCCACCGATTGGAGCCCGTGGGAGAGGTCCGCGGCGTGAAGTACTACAATGACTCGATAGCCACTACCCCTGCCCGGGCAATCGCCGGTCTCAAAGCTTTTACGGCTCCGATCATCTTGATCG
>JAAZLZ010000241.1 GCA_012799075.1 Bacillota bacterium | reverse complement strand
GAGATTCCCTTGGCCTTCTTGTACCTGGCGGTCATCGTGGGGATCTTTCTCATGCTGTTTAGGCTCATCATGGACTCAAGGTTGATTCTACAGCAGATTAAACAGACTAGGGGAGGGTCCATCGATGGGATTAGCTGAAATCCTGCTGGTTCTCTTGGGCTTAATGGCGATCGGCATGCCCGTTGCCTTCTGTTTGATGCTTACTTCCCTTCTCCATATTGTGCTCCATGGTCGCATACCCCTGCTGCTGTTCACCCAACGGATTGCCGCCGGCCCCGATTCGTTTCCCCTCCTGGCCGTACCCTTCTTCATCTTTGCCGGACAAGTCATGAACACTTCGGGGATTACCCGCCGGATTTTCGACTTTGCCAACGTCCTAGTTGGGCACATCCCGGGGGGTCTTGGCCATGTAAACGTGTTGGCCAGCATCATCTTCTCCGGCATGTCGGGGGCCGCGGTGGCCGATGCCGGGGGGTTGGGGCTAGTGGAAATCAAAGCGATGCGGGATGCCGGATATGACGATGACTTCACGGTGGCGATAACTGCTTCGTCGTCGATCATCGGCCCCATCATACCTCCCAGTATTCCCGCGGTTATCTACGGGGCAACGGCCGGGGTATCCATCGGGGGCCTGTTTGTCGGGGGCGTCATCCCAGGGCTGCTCATGGGCCTTGCCCTTGCCGTAATGGTCTATGTATATGCTCTGCGGAGGGATTACCCAAGATCACCTCGGCCGACCTTCCGGAAGATACTCAAGGCCTTCAGCGATGCCCTGCTGCCCATGTTAACCCCCGTTATCATCATCGGCGGCATCTGGACGGGGAAATTCACCCCGACCGAGTCGGCGGCTATTGCGGCGGTTTATGCCATCGTCCTGGGTTTGATGGTTTACCGGGAGCTGACCGTGAAGGATCTATGGCGTCTATTGGTGGAAAGTGCAGGAATGACCGCCAATGCCATCATTATTGTGGCCGGCGCTTCCTTGTTTGGGTACATCTTGGCCCGGGAGCAGGCCGCTCCCAAATTGGCCGCCATTATCCTCGGCATAACCAAGAACCGTTACGGCGTTCTCTTGATGATCAACTTGTTCCTTCTGTTTGTAGGGACATTCATGGAGCCTGTGTCCGCGATGATCATTCTTATTCCCGTCTTTGCCCCAATCATCAAAATGATCAATGTCCACCCGGTTCATTTTGGGGTAATGATGATTTTGAACCTGATGATTGGGCTTTTGACGCCTCCGGTCGGCCAGGTTCTGTACATGCTATCAACGATATCGGGAATGCCCTTCGAGCGCATCGCCAGGGTGACGGCTATTTTTATTCTGCCCCACATAATTGTACTCCTACTGATTACCCTGTTTCCTGAGCTTGTCCTATTCCTCCCCCGCATACTCTTTGGCATAGTCTAAAACACAATGACGGGGTCTTTGGGGACCCCGTCCCTTTAGAGGTACTATCTGCTTCGGACAGTTGGTCTGGCCATGTCGAGCAGACCGAGAACCACATGGGCTAGGCCAAAGCCCATGAGCCCCTGTCCCAGGTTCAGGTTGCCGCGGCGAAGTCGCCAACCCAAGCCAGTTGCCAACGCGCCAAGACCGGCTACCGTCCAGCTGGTGCTGCTAGGTTTTGGCACCAACGATGCACCTCCTACAATTAGAATAGCCAATTGTGTCCCTTCAATTCCAGGGGGGCAGGGTTAGTGTGAATCACGGTAGGGGGTAGGATGTTCTACTCGGACTGGTTGCGAGGCCATTGTGGTGAAAGCCCTCTCTTCCTTATTAACCTACAAGATCTTAACGCGATCGAAGCAGGTCTGAAGGGTTGCCGACGGCTGAGAATGCTGGTAAACTGGGGTTGATCAGAGCGGGTGCACCCTAGGGTATTGCAACCCCGTGCAAGATAGGGTATAATACACACGGTCATCTTCATGAAGTGATGGTGGGCGTAGCTCAGTTGGTTAGAGCGCCAGGTTGTGGCCCTGGAGGTCGTGGGTTCAAATCCCATCGCTCACCCCAGACATTATTGCTCTGCGAAGGCAGGGCTTTTTTTATTGTCAGTTTGGCTGGGGGCAAGGTGGGGTAGAGTATTCGGACAAGGAAAACCCATTTACTCCGACGAAGTCAAGGGTGGGAAAAATGGTTTGAGGAGGCGGCTGATTTGTCGGAGGAGAAGTGGAAGGAGTTTGCCGGTAAAATCGACCTTAGCCTGCTGGATCCACGGATGACTGTAGAGGATGTAAGAGAGTTTTGTGCTAAGGCGTTGGATTACCACTTCGCTAGCGTGGTGGTGCCGACGGCTTTTTTGGAAGTGGCCAAAGGCGTCCTAAAAGATCGGATGAAGCTGGGCTCGGCTATTTCTTTCCCCATGGGGTATTCTTCAACTGAGGTCAAGGCCTTCGAAACCAAGGATGCGGTTGCAAAGGGGGCCGATGAAATTGATTTTGTGATGAACATCGGTGCTGTGCGGTCGGGCGATGTGGATACGGCTCGCAGGGATATGGCGGCGGTTGTCGAAGCTGCCCAGGGCCGGATCACCAAGGTTATCTTAGAGACTTCTCTGTTGACCAGGGAAGAGAAGATCCGCGGAGCAAAGATTGCCGTGGAAGCCGGTGTGGACTTCGTTAAGACTTGTACGGGGCGCGGTGTTTACGGTGCCACCGTGGAAGATATTAAATTGTTGGTTGAAGCGGTAGAAGGGAAGGCGGAGGTAAAGGCATCCCAGGGGATCTTTCGCTTGAATGATGCGTTGGCCCTGTTGGGGGCTGGGGCATCCCGTCTAGGAACCAATGCAGGCTTTGCTTTGGTTGATGAAATGCTGGGCAAAGACCGGGATCCGAAACTGTCCTTCTCTTACTTCCGCTTTTAGCAAAAAGGAGGAAATGACATGTCTCTACTAACACCTGCCGAGCTGGCGGCTCTGAAGAAGTTCGACTCGCCGACCATCTCCAATGCCATCGAGGGCTTCAAGGTCAGGCCTCGAAATGAGG
>JAAZLZ010000240.1 GCA_012799075.1 Bacillota bacterium | reverse complement strand
CCGATCATCGAGGGCCTGGATCTGCCCTTCCAGCTCTCCTGGAGACAGCTTGTCCGCAAAGCCCTCAATCTCCTTTGTCAAGGAGCCCAGTTCTCTTTTGAGCTCCGACCGTTCATTCTCCAGGTTCTCCAGCTCAAAGCCGCTGGCAGCCACCTGTTCCGGATCTAGCATCCAAGGATGCTCCCTGGCCACATCTTCAATCCTGCGGGCAAGGTCCAAAAGATCAGGATAGTCTCTTCGGAGCTGCTTCAGCATCCCTTCCCTAGCCTGCAAAACGTCCTGCTTTGCTTTGGCCTCTTTCTTGGCCCCTTCGAAGTCTCCCCCCGCCCCGACAGCCCAGATGAGCTCCTCTAGTTCCCTAAGCTTCCCTTCCAGGTGGTCTTTCTCCGCCCTGACCGCCTCTTCCGTCTTGACCAGCTCAGCCAGCCCTTCCTTGGCCTGCTTGCACCTTGCCAGCCGTTCTTCTGCCTGGCCAAGGAGACCCTGCAGCTGTTCGATGGCCCAAAGGGGATCCTCCGCCATTGGCTGATCCAAGGAAGACATCAACTTCCCGAGGTTATCCTCGGCCTCCTGGAGGCGCTCCGTGAGCCCTACGTGCTCCTTTTGTTTTTGATCCAGCATCTCTAAGGTCCCCCGCAGCTCCCGGATCCTTTCATAGAGCTCATTATCGGGGGCATCCAGCAATGGACCCGCCAAGGACAAATCAGCTACGCACGCGGCCACTTCCCCTTGGGCTGCCGCCATTTGCTCCCGGGCAAAGGCTAAATCCTCCTGGAAACCCTTTAGCTCGACGGTAAACCGCTCCATCAGGTCCCCATGGCCCCGGCTCTGCACAAATTTGATCAAAATCAAAGCCAGCCCGATCATCAGTCCCCCCGCTCCGACGCCAAGGACTGGGGGACTATCGAGGCTCCGTCCCAAACCCAAACAGAGAACCCCGCCCAGGGACCAGAGTAGAACGAACCAGCCAGGCAGGCTATAGGGAGAGAGGGGTTTGCTGGCCCTTTTTGCATCTAAGGCTTGGGCCTTGTGCAGATAATCCTCCCGGGCCTGGGCGTACTTGCCGATCCACCCTTTCAGCTCCACCAGGGATAAGGCTCGCAGAGCCTCCGCCCATTCCCCGTGCCAGCCGCCGAGGGATTCTCCCTGGGTTTCGAGTCTGATGCGAAGGTCCTTGATTTCCCCATCGATCGCAACTAGATTTCGCTGAAGCTCCTTTAGATTCTCCGACCGCCTGATCCACTTCCAAATGTCTTCTCTTTGCTCCAAGGCCCGTTCATCGATGGGGCTTAAGGTTTGGACTTGCGCCTTTAGCTCTTCCTTCTTGGTCGCCAAGGAAGCCAAGGCGTCTATCCGTTTACTTATTTCTTCCCCAAACCTGGCCAGCTCTCCGTCCACATCCGCGGGCAGTCGGCCGACCAAATCCGGATCCCTAAGCTTCCGCTCCCATTCCTCAATTCGCTTTAGCTGCTTGTTGGCCCCAAGGAGCTCACCGGCCACAGGCAAAGCCCACCGCAAGTGGGCGATTCGCCCTTCGATCTGTTCCAGGCGCCTTTTAACTTGGGCAAGGTTGGCATGGGCATCCCGGAGGGACCTATCCTCCTCGAGGGCTTGGGTCCGCAGTTCTCGCGCCTTGCCCCTTGCCTTCTCCAGCTCCCGCACCAGCTGCCGACCCCTCCGATCGGGCTTCCAGAGACCCTTGATCTCATCTTCCAGCTCTTCCAGCACCCGATGAACGGGCCTTAAAGTCTCCGTCCCCAAGCCGCCGATCAAAAGCTCCCGTACTTCGTGCTCCTGCCGATCCCCAAGGGCAGTCAAGTCTTCCAAAGTCAAAGCATAAAGGGCGCAGTAAAGCTCCCGGCTTCCCACATGCTCCACCTGGGGAAGGCATCTATTGTCCAATGTCTCCCGGGAATCCTCCCAGTTAAGGTAACCCCTGGGGGTTTTCATCAAGCGGCGCTGGACCTGGGCCTTATTGCCATCATCGAAGACTATCTCCGCTTCAAACCCCGGGTATTCGTCTATATGCCAGGGCCGGTAGGGGAAGCTCTCGAGGTTGGCAGGGTCGAAGCCGTAAAGCAGGGTGGTTAAGAGGTGAAACAAGGTGGACTTGCCTGCTTCGTTCTTGGCATAAAACAAAGCCACCCCCAAGGGCAGCTCGTCCCAGCGCCTCTTTGCCAGGCCCCCATAGGCTGCAACGTCCAAAGACAGGATCTTCATTTATCATCACCCCTTGGAATCAACCGGGCAGCAGCTTCCAGCTCCAGTCCCCGAGCCAGCTCCCGCAGGTAACGGACCCGATCAGGGGCATTGAAGGCAAGCTCCAACTCCAGATCGGGCAAATCCCCCCCTTGGATCTCACCCATGATCGCAAGGAGCTCTCCGAGCACCGAGGGACTGTCTCGGTAGGGGGCCAAATCGATAGGATAAAGGAGGGAGCCCGGCCGCACTTCAAGCCACGGAAAGCCGAACATCCCTTGGAGCTCATCGCCAATCATCTGGAGGTTCTCTTCTTCTTGGAGCTCCCTAACCAGGGGCGTTCGGCCAACTAACCAGAGCCGCACCAGGTATCTGCTCCCATGGGAGGGAAGCTCAGCTTCCAGCTTCCTCCCAAGAAACTCAATCAACCCGTCGACAGCGACTTCATCCTCCGGCAGCTCAATTGCCAGATCGAGCCACTCCAAGGAGGCCGACGGGACAAATTCAACCTTTGGGCTTCCCTTGGCAAGCTCAACCCAATAAAAGCCCTTGGGGCCCGTCTCCCGGGGGTTTCTCCCCTGGATATTGCCTGGATAGTAGGCACAAAAGTCAGGCCAGACCTGCTGGCGGGTGTGGATATGGCCTAGGGCCCAATAGTCAACGGGACAAGCCGCCAGTTCTTCCCTGGTGGAAGGAGCGTAGGGGTTATGGGCGGCCGACTCTTTAGCAAAGGCCACCTGGGTATGTAAAAGGCCCACGTGGGGAAGATCCCGTTTTTCCCTGGGGAAGCTTGCTGCCAGGGACTCCTCTTCCCCCTTGGTGGCATGGCCGGCCCCGGTCACATAGCCAACGGGCTTTCCTTCAACATGGACTTCCACTATCTGGGGTTTCCCCTCCCGGAAAAGGGTGACGTTCTCCGGCCATGGGAGGGCATGGGCCCGGTAGCCCGCCTGGCCCGGATCGTGGTTTCCCGTCGCGTAGAAGACCTGGATGCCGCCCGTTTGCAGCCGCCCCATCTCCCCCAGGAGAAAGCGCTCCGTTGTGAAGCTGAGTAGATCGTTGTCAAACAGGTCCCCCGCGATAAGAAAGGCATGGGCGCGCCGATCCAAGGCCCAATCCACCGCCTGGGAAAAGCTTTTCCGGGCAGCTTCCCTGAGACGCCGACGCAAATCTTCCCCTTGCCCATAAAAGGGGGTGTCCAAATGGGCATCGGCTAGATGGACGAATTTCATGTTGTCCCCTCCCGCCCATTATTTAGTCGG
>JAAZLZ010000239.1 GCA_012799075.1 Bacillota bacterium | reverse complement strand
ACCTCGATCAACCGGTAAGTAATTCGAAAGCTCTTTGCCCCCAGGATCCCGTCGACTTCCAAGCTCCCCCTTTGGTCAGGCTCCAGTGGTCCCAGCCAGGGGCAATTTGGGCATGGGGTCCCATCGTCCCTCAAAACGGCATAACATTTCCGTCCCAAGGCATCGGGCCCGATCCTGCCTTGCATCTCCTCGTTCAAACACAGCAAAGTGAAATTCTCCGCGACGATATCCATGGCGAAAGGAATGGCGCTGAGGGTGTTTTGGTTAAACAGATGATAACACCGGTGAATGCCCATCGACTATCCTTGCAGGGCATCGACCAAAGGATAAAGCTCCTGGTCTTCCCGGATGATGCGTTCTTTCAGGATGGCGAACACCCTCTGGGTTTCCTGGATGAAGTCCGCTGTCTGGCCCTCGATGGCGCCGGCATCGGGCCACTTGCGCACGTACTCCTTAAAGGTCGCGCTGATGCCTCCCATTTCCGCCATGAATCGTTCGGCTAAGGGACGCAACTTGTCATCTTTCAGGAGGGAAGGGTAGAGGGCATTATCCTCCATGGCCAAGTGGACCGTCAGCTTGCCTGCTAGGGTGGATAGCAGCGGGGGCACCTTGCGGGCATCTTCTTTCAGGTCGTCGGTGAGCAGGGAGGAGATATTGCGCACAATGGCCATGATTTCATCATGCTGCCTTCTAAAACGGGCCGTTCGCACCATGGACAACCACCTTTCACGGGTATTGCATACGTGATTTCTTCCTTCTTTAGATTTATCCTGCCTCCTGCCACATTCAGCCCATGATTCGGGAAACAACAGCTAACGAAAAGCGACGGCTAAGACATGATGTCGGCATTAAGTAAAATAGGGGGTTAAACATAGACATTTAACACAAGTCACGAAAGAGGGATCTCGACAAAGACATTGAATATAGTATAATAACTAGTGACTGAAGGCACAAACAAATGAAAATTTATGGGAGGCAGTGCCTTGGGAAAAAAGCTTTTTTGGAGCTTGAATACCAAATGGAGGGGAGGGATTTTTCCGTCGCCGGCACCGCTGCGTCCCAGATCAAGAAGATGCTCACAGAGGTAGGCTTTGAACCCGAAATCATCAGGCGTACAACGGTCGTGGCCTATGAGGCGGCGATGAATATCGTCATCCATGCCTTCCGGGGCCGCTTGCTAGTCCACATCGAAGCCGACGGCATTGGACTGACGGCCGTGGACGAAGGCCCAGGGATTGCCGATGTGGCCATGGCCATGCAAGAAGGATATTCAACGGCTTCCCCGTCAATCCGGGAAATGGGTTTCGGGGCAGGCATGGGACTGCCGAACATTAAGCGGCATGCCGATGGAATGGCCATCGAAACTAGGGTAGGAGAAGGAACCACCCTTAAGGCTTGGATTATCTGTAAAAAAGGGTGAGTGCCGTGCCGGAATATTTCCACTCGGTGACTTTGGAGCGGGACAAGTGCAAAGGCTGCACCAACTGCATCAAGGGCTGTCCCACCGAAGCGATCCGGGTGCGGGACGGCAAGGCGGTAATCATCGAAGAACGGTGCATCGACTGCGGTGAATGCATCCGGGTTTGTCCCAACCGGGCTAAAGCCGCTCTTACGGAAGAGCTCAAGGATATTGCCCGCTTCCATCATCCAGTCGCCCTCATTCCCCCGTCGTTTTACGGGCAGTTCCCTTCCCAGGTAAGCCCCGGCACCATTGCCGCGGCCTTGCAGGCCATCGGCTTTCATCGGGTGCTGGAGGTGGGTTTGGCCGCGGAGTATGTGACGGAGGCGGTGGCTGGGTACCTGGAAGAACACCCCGCTCCCAGGCCCCTCATTTCCTCCGCCTGTCCGGCGGTGGTCCGCTTGATCCAGGTGCGGTTCCCCTCCTTGGCGGATCTGATCATAAGGGTCGAGGCACCCATTGAAGTTGCGGCGGCCATCGCCAGGCAAAGGGGGAAAGGCGACATGGGTGTGTTTTTCATCAGCCCCTGTCCTGCCAAGGTGACCTCCATCAAGCAGCCCGTTGGCAGAGCCGAGTCGGGGCTGGATGGGGCCCTGAGCATGGCAGAGGTATATGGACAGATTCTCCCCATTCTCCGGGAGGTCGAGCCCCTGCCCGGGTATCCCCAAGCCTCCCACGTCGGCACCAGCTGGGGACGATTCGGGGGAGAGCGGGAGGGAGTCTCTGGCCGCAGTTTAGCTGTCCATGGCATTCACCATGTGATCAACATTTGTGAACTCATTGAGCAGGGGTGTTTGACCGATTATGAATTCATCGAAGCCCAATCATGCCCTGCGGGATGTGTGGGCGGATGCTTAACGGTGGAAAACCCCTTTGTGGCCGAGACGAACCTGAGGCATACAGCGTTGACCTACCCAAGGGGACAGGGCCATAGGCCCAAAGTCGCAGGCGAAGTTTTACTGCTAACAAGGCCCATCACCCCTCGCAAGATCTGGCAGCTCGATGATGATACCACCCGGGCCATGGAGAAGCTCCTTCTCCTCAAGGAAACCGAGAAGGAGCTGCCCGGCTTGGACTGCGGCTCCTGCGGGTCGCCTAGCTGTCGGACCTTGGCAGAGGATGTCGTTCGGGGCCGGGCAACCATCAACGACTGCATCTTTAATCTGCGGGAGCGGGTGCGCCGACTAGCGGAAGAGATGGTGGATCTTGCCGGGAAAGTACCGCCAGCTATGGCCGGAGGAGAAGGTGAGGCAATTGACTTTGAATGACCTGGCAGAAAAGCTCCAATTGGACTTTCATACCTATCCCCTAGAAGCAAAGGAGGTGACGGGGGGGTACGTCGGGGACCTGTTGTCCGATGTGATGGCCCACGCCCGGGACGGGCAGGTATGGCTGACGATTCAGGTCCATGAGAACATTGTCGCGGTGGCCCTGCTGACCAATGTGGCCGGGGTGATTATCACCGGGGGGAGGAAGCCCCTGCCGGAGACCGTCAAGCGGGCCCGGGAAGAAGGTGTTGTGATTTTAAGCTCCAAACTACCCACCTTCACCCTGGGCGGTAAGATTTATCGACTGCTGGAGGAAAGGAATGCGTTGGTTCACGGCTGATCTACATGTGCATACAGACCTCTCCCCTTGTGCCAAGGCCATGTCCCCAGGCCAGATCGTTCGGGCGGCAGAGGAGGCCGGGGTGGATTTCATTGCCATCTGTGATCACAACTCGGCCGCCAATGTGGCCGCAGTTCAGGCGGCGGCTGCCTCCAAAGTTGGGATCCTGCCGGGACTGGAGGTCAACACCCGGGAAGAAGTCCACTTGGTTTGCCTATTTGACCATCTTGAAGGGGCCCTTGCCCTGCAGGAGGTGGTCTACCGGGAGCTGCCCGGGGAAAACGACGAAGGGATCTTCGGCCCCCAGTGGCTGTACAACGAGGAGGGAGAGCGGATTGGACTAGAACGTAGACTCCTCGCGGGAAGCTGCCGACTCAGCATGCAAGCAGTCATCGCCTTTGTGGACCGTCTGGGAGGATTGGTCATTGCCCCCCACCCGGAGCGGACCTACGGGGGAATAATCGGGGTGTTGGGATTCATTCCTAAGGACGTTAAGCTTGGGGCCATTGAGATGCCATTGGGATGGCTGAAGGACTTTTGCCTCCGGGGCATCCCTGGGGTGATTGCATCCGACGCCCACCGAGTCGAGGAAATCGGGCCCCACATGGCTTTTTACATGGAGCGGATCGGATTAAGGGAGATGGATTGTGCCTGGCGGGGTCTTAAAGGTCACAGGACCCACCCTAAGTTCTTGATGGTAAAGGAGGCATTGGAAAGATGACCAAGTCGGTAGAGCTGCAAAAGGAAGTGTGGCAGGAGCTGGATAGGATCATCCAGGAGCACCGGGGGGATCGGGCGGCGTTGATCCAGGTCCTGCACCGCTGCCAGGAGCTGATCGGCTATCTGCCTAAGGAGGTGCAGGTCCAGATCGCCCATGGACTGGGAGTGTCATTGGGTGAAGTGTACGGGGTGGTGAGCTTTTATTCTTTCTTCTCCACTAAGCCCAGGGGAAAGTATCGCATCAGCGTTTGCAAGGGAACTGCCTGCTATGTGCGCGGTTCCATGGAGGTGCTGGAACGACTGGAAAAGGAACTTGGCATCAAAGCCGGGGACAGCACCGATGATGGTCTGTTCACCCTGGAGGTGGTCCGCTGCCTGGGGGCCTGCGGCCTATCACCGGTAATAACCATCAACGACAATACCTATGGGCTCGTCAGACCGGATGCCATCCCCCGGATTCTGATGGCTTACCGTCCGGCGGGCGTAGCCTAAGAAACAATGGAAGAGCTTGCTTTGCACATCTTAGACCTCATGGAAAACGCCCTGGAAGCCCAAGCTTCTATCATTTTTATCGACATATGTGAAGACACGTACAAACAATATCTGACAGTGACCATCTGCGATGACGGCTGGGGCATGACGAGGGAAGAGGTGAAGGGAGTCTTCGAACCCTTTTACACCACCCGCAAGGAGCGGCCCGTCGGGCTGGGTTTGGCCCTTTGGCGGCAAGCCGCGGAGAGTTGCGGCGGACGGGTATGGATCGAGTCTTCCCCCGGGAAGGGGACCTTGGTCGGGGCCAAGTTTCAGCTGGACCACGTGGATCTTGCCCCGATGGGGGATTTGGCCGGGACCCTAGCCGTATTCCTAGGGGCCAGTCCCCAGATGGACGTGGTGTTTAACTACACGGTTAACGGTCGCAAGTGGGAATTTGACACCCGTAAGATCAGGCGGATACTGGGCCAGGTGCCCCTGGGTCATCCGCCGGTTATCCGCTGGATGCGGGATTATTGCCGGGAGAACCTTGCCCGATTGAGAAGGAGTGAGGAAAATGATTAGCCTCGATGACTTGCGGCGCATCCGGGATGAAGCATTGGCCAGCATTGCCCTGCGGGAGACGGGGGGCAGCGTCCAGTTGATTGTGGGCATGGGCACCTGCGGCATTGCCGCGGGGGCCCGGGAAGTTATGCAGGCGGTGTTGGATGAGCTGGAAAAACGCCGTCTATCCCAGGTTTTAGTCAGCCAGACGGGTTGCATGGGGCTTTGCGCCCAAGAACCCTTGGTCGAGATCGTCGATTCGGAGGGGAAGCGGGTCCTCTACAAGAAGGTGGATGCCTCCCGGGTGCGCCAGATCATCGTCGAGCACGTGGTTAACGGGCGGATCATCCCGGAGTGGACCCTGAACGTGGCAGGAGGTAAAGAGGGGAGGGAGGAAAGATGAGGATTTACCGCTCCCATGTACTTGTGTGCGGTGGGACTGGTTGTCATGCCTCCGGGAGCGAGAAGCTCCAGGAAGCCCTGCGCAGGGAGCTGGCGGCCAAGGGGTTGGACCGGGAGGTCCTGGTGGTAGAAACGGGCTGCTTCGGTTTTTGCCGCTTTGGGCCCAACATGATGGTTTATCCCGAAGGGGTCTTCTACATCCAAGTTGAGCCCGAGGATGTGCCGGAGCTGGTGGAGCAGCACTTCCTCAAAGGAAGGGTGGTCAAGGAGCTTCTGTACCATGAGCCCGAAGCCGATCTAACCGTGGCCGACGTGGATGATATCGACTTTTTCAAAAAGCAGCACCGCTTGGTGTTGGAAAACTGCGGGGTCATCGACCCGGAAGTCATTGAAGAATACATCGCCCGGCAAGGCTACCTGGCCCTGGGCAAAACCTTGACGGAACTGACCCCATCCCAGGTCGTCGACATAATCAAGGCCTCGGGCCTGCGGGGACGGGGGGGCGCGGGTTTTCCCACCGGGCTGAAGTGGGAATTTGTCCGGCGGAAGGAAGGCCCGACCAAGTACGTCATCTGCAACGCGGACGAAGGCGACCCGGGAGCCTTCATGGACAGGAGCACCCTAGAAGGCGATCCCCACCGGGTCTTGGAAGGCATGACCATTGCCGCCTATGCCGTTGGGGCCCAGAAAGGATACGTCTACATCAGGGCTGAATACCCGATTGCGGTCAGGCGCCTTGACATTGCTATCCATCAAGCCCGCAAGCTGGGCCTCTTAGGCAAAGACATCTTCGGATCCGGCTTTGATTTTGACGTGGAAATGCGGCTGGGGGCCGGGGCTTTTGTCTGCGGCGAGGAGACGGCCCTTATGAACTCCATCATGGGAGAGCGGGGAGAACCCAGGCCCCGGCCGCCGTTCCCCGCCGATGAAGGTTTGTGGGGAAAGCCGACCCTCCTCAGCAATGTGGAGACGTACGCCAATATCCCGACCATCATCCGCAAGGGCCCGGAATGGTTTGCCCAGATTGGCACCGAGGGCTCGAAGGGGACCAAGGTGTTCGCACTGGCTGGGACCGTCATCAACAACGGGTTGGTGGAGGTCCCCATGGGCACCAGCCTAGGGGAGATCGTCTTCGATATCGGCGGCGGCATACCCAAGGGAAAGAAATTCAAAGCGGCTCAAACGGGAGGGCCTTCATGGGGCTGCATCCCGGTCCAGCACCTTAATACTCCGGTGGATTATGAATCCCTGGCTAAGATGGGCACCATCATGGGCTCCGGGGGACTGGTCGTCATCGATGAAGATACCTGTATGGTGGACCTGGCCAAATTCTTCCTCGATTTCGTGCAGGATGAGTCCTGCGGCAAATGTACTCCTTGCCGCATTGGCACCAAGCGGATGCTGGAGATCCTAGAGCGCATCAGCCATGGTGAAGGACAGGAAGGGGACATTGACCTTCTCCTTGAGCTTGGGGAGAACATCAAGCAGTCGGCCCTTTGCGGTCTTGGCCAAACGGCCCCCAACCCGGTCCTAAGCACCATCCGCTATTTCCGGGCCGAATACGAAGCCCACATCAAGGATAAGCGCTGCCCTGCATCGGTTTGCGCCTCCCTGTTTTTGTCCCCCTGCCAAAACAGCTGTCCTGCCGGGGTGGATGTTCCCGCTTATCTTGATCATATCCGCAAGGGCAAGTTCCTCGATGCCTACCTGGAGATCCGCAGGGAAAACCCCTTGCCGGCCATTTGCGGCCGGGTCTGCCACCATCCTTGCGAGGGCAAATGCCGCCGGGAGAAGCTAGACCAAGCCTTAGCCATCCGGGCCCTGAAACGATTCGTCAGCGATAATTACTTTAGTCTAAATGGCTCCCGCCCCGTGGAAAAGATGGTGTCGGCCAAGCCAACCAAAGCAGCCATCATCGGCTCCGGCCCCGCCGGTCTGACCGCCGCCTATTACCTGGCCCGCAAGGGACATCAGGTCACCATCTTCGAAGCCCTGTCGACCCCTGGCGGCATGCTCACCGTGGGCATCCCCGAATATCGGCTGCCGAAGGATGCCCTCCAGATGGAGATCAACTCCATCTTGGCTTTGGGCATCAAGCTGCAAACGGGGATGGCCCTAGGCAAGGAGTTCACCCTGGCCGACCTGAAAGACTGGGGCTTCAATGCCGTTTTTGTGGCGGTGGGGGCCCATGGGGATTTGCGTTTGGGCATTGAAGGCGAGGACTTGGACGGGGTGATTCCTGGAGCCCGATTCTTGAGGGAGTTGAACCTGGGGCGGAAATTCTCCTTCCAAGGGCAGAAAGTCGTTGTGGTCGGAGGCGGCAACGTGGCCATTGACGCAGCTCGCTCGGCCCTGCGCCTTGGGGCTGAGGAAGTAACGATCATTTACCGGCGTCGGGAAGTTGACATGCCGGCGGAAAGCCTTGAGATCAAAGAGGTAAAAAGCGAAGGCGTCAAGATCTTGCCCCTAACCAACCCCGCCCGCATCTTGGGCCGGGAAGGGAAGGTGGCAGGGGTTGTCTGCGATAGCATGGGCCCGGATGTGTTTGATGCCAGCGGTCGCCGCCGCACGGTGCCCACCGGAGCCACCTTTGAGATGGAGGCCGATGTGGTCATACCCGCCATTGGACAGGAGCCCGAGCTTCTTGGTTGGGAGCAGGAATTGCCCGTGGGCAGGGGCAACCGGATCCAAGTTGGTGAGGACATGGCCACAACCCAAGGCGGCGTCTTCGCCGGCGGCGACTGTGTGACGGGCCCGGCCACGGTGGTTGAGGCCATTGCCGCGGGGAAGCGTGCTGCCGCCCAGATTGATTCCTACCTGGGGGGCGACGGCCAGATCACCGAGCCGAACAGCCTTGTGCGTGAAGCCTCCGGGGAGCTCCTGGAAGAGGTCACCCCCCGGGAGGATCCTGATTGTTTGCCTGTCCAAGAACGGTTAGGCAGCTTTACTGAAGTAGAGAGGGCTTACGCCGAAGAAGCCGCCCGGCGGGAGGCTGCCCGCTGTCTGCGCTGCGATATTCGTTAGAAGGGAGGCCAAAGTCATGTCTGAAGTAACACTGACCATCGATGGACAGCAAGTAAAGGTCCCCAAGGGCGCGACTATCCTGCAGGCCGCCCGCCAGGTGGGCCGGGAGATCCCCACCCTGTGTTATCTGGAAGGGATCAATGCCATTGGCTCCTGCCGGGTTTGCGTCGTTGAGGTGCAGGGGGCCAAGACCTTGATGCCAGCCTGCGTTACCGAGGTGACGCAGGGGATGACGGTCCTGACCAATTCCCCCGCGGCCAGGCATGCCCGTCGTTTGAACTTAGAGCTTATCCTATCGGAGCATCCAAATGAGTGCACCACCTGCCCCCGGAACCAGAATTGCGAACTCCAGACCCTGGCGGAGAAAATGAATATCAGGGATGTCCGCTTTCGAGGGCCGAGCCACAGCTATGCCATTGATGCCTCATCGCCCTCCATCGTGCGGGATCCCAATAAGTGCATCCTTTGTCGCCGGTGCGTTGCCGTGTGTGAGAAGGTCCAGGGGGTAGGGGCCATTGTCCCTTTGGAGCGGGGCTACCGGACAACCATCGGCACAGCCTTTCATGAACCCCTCCTGGAGGCGGCCTGCGTCCTCTGCGGCCAATGCGTCCTTGCGTGTCCCGTGGGTGCCTTGTACGAGCGGGACTACACCGATCAGGTATGGGCGGCCCTGGCCGATGCCAACAGACATGTGGTGGTCCAAACGGCCCCCGCCGTCCGGGTGGCGATTGGGGAAGCCTTTGGACTTGCCCCGGGGACGGTCAGCACCGGCAAGCTGGTGGCCGCCTTGAGGCGCCTAGGCTTTGCTAAGGTTTTCGATACCAACTTCACCGCCGACTTGACCATCATCGAGGAGGGAAGCGAATTTCTTCAGCGCCTGCAAAATGGGGGCCCCTTGCCCATGTTTACCTCCTGCAGCCCAGGGTGGATAAAGTACATGGAGCATTTCTATCCCGAACTAATCGAGAATCTGTCCACCTGCAAATCCCCCCAGCAAATGTTTGGAGCCCTGGCTAAGACTTATTATGCCCAGCAGGCCGGCCTAGATCCAGCCGGGATCACCGTGGTTTCCATCATGCCGTGTACGGCCAAGAAATACGAAGCCCAGCGGCCGGAGATGAATTCCAGCGGTTTTCCGGATGTGGACTACGTCCTAACCACCCGGGAGCTGGCCAAGATGATCAAGACGGCCGGGCTGGACTTCGAGTCCTTGCCGGAGGAGGAATACGATGCTCCTTTGGGGATCTCCACCGGGGCCGGAGCCATTTTCGGCGCCACGGGAGGCGTAATGGAAGCAGCCATTCGGACCGTCTATGAAATCGTCACGAAAACAGAGCTTCCAGGGCTGGATCTTTTGCCTGTTCGCGGACTTGAAGGGGTCAAAGAAGCAACCTTGACCATTGGTGATGCAACGGTCAAGGTCGCCGTGGCCCACGGCCTAGTCAACGCCCGGAAGGTGGTGGAGCGGGTCCGGGACAAGACCGCGGACTACCACTTTATTGAAATCATGTGCTGTCCCGGGGGCTGCATCGGGGGCGGAGGCCAGCCGATCACCCAAATGGACGATGCGAAGCAGAAGCGAATCGATGGCATTTACAAAGTCGATCAGTGTCTGCCCATACGCAAGTCCCATGAGAATCCCGCGGTCCAAAAGCTCTATCAAGACTTCCTGAAGGAACCCCTCGGGCATAAGTCCCATGAATTGCTCCATACTACCTATAGAGTGCGGAGCAGATTCGGCTCCGTCATGGAGCACGTCTGACCCTGATAAGGAAGGGGGCATGGGTCCCAAGGCGGCCCATGCCCCCTTGTCTTTTTGGGGCTTGACAATTAAGCCGGGTTGATTATAATTAATATCAGGGAATAACAATTACTAGTTATTGAGGGGGCCAAAAAATGCTGCAAAAGAAGGTCACGGTGTATAGCACCAGCACCTGTCCCTGGTGCGATCGGGCTAAGGATTACCTACGGTCTAAGAACATTGATTTTAAGGAGTTGGATGTTGCCAATGATTCCCAGGCCATGGGGGAGATGATTCGTCTTTCCAACCAAATGGGAGTTCCCGTGATTACCGTCGATGAAGAAGTAATCGTCGGTTTTAATAGGCAGCGTCTCGAAGCACTACTGAATTAGCTGGAAGGCGCGGATGCGCCTTCCTCCATTTTGGAGTAGAATAGTCTTGAGGTGATCTGGTGGAAAAAATAGCTGAGGTGCTGCGTCAAGGGGGCTATAGGGCCACACCCCAACGGCTGGCTGTGTACCAGGCGCTTCTTGCTCGGGAGGACCATCCGTGTGTTGAGATGATCTACGAAGATCTGCAGGACACCTTCCCGACCATCAGCCTCAATACGGTCTACAATGCCCTGCAGGTTCTCTGCGATCTAGGCCTGGTCCGAAAGATCAACATCAAGGAGAACCAACATCGCTACGACGCTGAGACCCATCCCCACTCCCACCTGGTTTGCTTGCGCTGCTTCAGGATCACTAACGGTCCGGTGGTTACCAATGAGTGCCCGCAGACCGACTTCCAGGGATTCGAGGTAGTGGCCTGTGAAACCTATTTCTACGGGTACTGCAAGCAGTGTGAAGGAAAGATCCCGTGCCCGAATAACGCGGCCAAAACATGACGGCAATCGACATCCGTCCCTCCCAACCTTCCCCCACAGGAGTTCAAAGGGTGGGAATTTTGTGGTATCATACTACTGGAGTCCCGCATAGTTGCCCCGGGTAGGGGAAGAATGGGTCTGGTAGTGTTCGAACATTTTGGAGGGACGATAAATGGAATGTGTCATTAAGCAGGGGGATATTTCCCTGGAAGAAGCTGATGCCTTGGTAAACGCCGCGGGCACCTCCCTGGTCATGGGATCGGGAGTGGCCGGTGCTTTGCGGCGGCAGGGCGGTGAGGAAATCAACCGGGATGCCGTCGCAAAAGGGCCCATTGGCCTAGGCGAAGCCGTTGTCACTCCGGCCTACCGCTTGAAGGCGAAATATGTGATCCACGCGGCCGCCATGCCCCATTACGGCGACGGCCGGGCCACAAGCCACAGCATCCGGGAGGCTACCTTGAATGCTTTGCTCAAGGCCGATGAACTGGGATGCAAAACCATCGCCATCCCGGCCTTAGGTTGTGGTGTGGCGGGCTTTCCCCTCGAGGAGGGCCTGCGACTCATTCTCACGGTAATCAAGGACTACAGGCCTCGCAATCTAGAAACCTGCCGCTTGGTTTTGTACACCTCCCAGGAGTATGAAACGGGCATGCGCATCGCCCAGGAGGTTTAGACCTTCAGAGCCAGCTCGCCGATCAAATGGTCGATAAACTGGCGTGCCGTACGTCCGGATCGGCCGTTGTTCCAGACCTCCCATTCCAGGGCCCGCCGATGGAGGGTGGGTGTGTCGATGGCAAGACCATGCTGGCGAGCCAAGCCTTCCACGATTGACAAATAGACAGCTTTGTCCGGGGCAAGGTAGGTAACGGTGATTCCAAACCGGTCGGCTAAGGAAAGCTTCTCCTGGACCGTGTCCTGCCGGTGCAGCTCCCCATCCCGGTCGCTGAAGGTCTCCTTGACCAGATGGCGCCGATTGGAGGTGGCGTAGATCAAGACGTTTTCCGGCCGGGCCGTCAGGCTCCCCTCGAGGATGGCCTTGAGCTCCTTGTACTCATTCTCATCTTCATCAAAGGACAGATCGTCCACAAACACGATGAATCGCTGGGGGCGCTTGGAAAGTACCGCGGCGATCTTGGGGAAGTCCCCCAGCATTTGCTTAGCAACTTCAACCAACCTGAGTCCCCGGGAGCCGTATTCATGGAGAAGGGCCTTGACCGTCGATGACTTGCCGGTGCCCCTGTCGCCGTACAGCAGGACGTTGTTGGCGGGAAGCCCCCGCAGGAATTGCTCCGTATTCCGCAGCACAACGCGACGCTGCTCTTCATAATCGATGAGATCCGCCAGCCGGATGGGATCGGGGTTAGGTATTCCAACCAGCTCCTGTCCATCCCACTGAAATCCCCAGAAGCGCCCAAACAGGCCTGCTCCCCCTTGGGCATAATAATCCGCCAGAGGTTCAACAAGCTCGGTCCAATCCCCTTCCATGGCCAGCAATGTCTTGATCTGGTTTACATCCTGGCGATGATCGGCGGGCATGCCCTGGAAGGTTTTCCAGTCGGGCAGAGGGCCTTCCGGCCTTATCTTAGGATGATCCTGGAGAAAGGAGGCAGTGGCTGGGATCAACAGGTCCCCCAGATGATAAAGGGTCTGCAGGCAGCCCAGGTCACTTTTAACTGCTTCCACCAAGGATGTCCCCATTTCCTTTGGGGAGACCAGTTCGGCCTTGCGGGTAAAGGGATTGTCATCATAAATGATCAAATCGAGGAGATGATCCTGCCAAGGATCACCCACATCACCAGAGGGGGCCACTTCTGCATAGGCCAGCATGCCCGTCAGGGCATGATAGGTCTCTAAGACCTGCAAAGGCAGATCTTCTTGAACCAGTTCTGCCAATTGGACGGCAGTCCAAACCACCGGATCGTCTGCAACGCTGCGATACAAACACAGCCGACGCAGGGCCAGCTGGGCTTGAAAGAGTTCTTCTTTTGGAAGCACGACAACATCCTCCTGCTGCTTGGATATTTGCATCCTATTTTATCGGATCGAGTCGCCAATTTCCAGGGCAAAGATCGTGATGGGGGGGGAGATGCCTCTACAGGCCATCTCCCCGCGGGTGCTATTTGATGGAAGGCATGGGCCAAGGTGCGGTGATGAACTCCAATAATGCTGGCCGCCCCTGGGCCAACTCATCGAGGGCTCGGTAGATTGCAGGACCGATCTCATCCGGGTCTTCCACCCTTTCCCCATAGGCCCCAAGACCCTCGGCCACCTGGGCGTAGTTGCCCGTGAGCTCCACCATATGGTATTTCCCATCGGCAATTACGCTTTTGGTGATGCCAAGACTTGAGTTGTTCGAAAGGATGGTCAAGATGGGTATCCGGCAGCGCACCGCGGTCTCCAAGTCCATCCCCGTCATGCCGAAGGCGCCATCGCCGATGACGTGGACCACCAAGAGCTCCGGTTGGGCAAGCTTGGCTCCCATGGCCGCCCCCAAGGACCAGCCCATTTCGCTTTGTCCCCCCATCCCCAGGTAGCCCCGGGGGATCAGGGATTCATAGACATGACTGACATGTCCCCTGGGGAACCCAGCATCATGGATCATGATGGTCTGACGACGATCTAAGGTCTGCATCAACTCGTATGTCAATCGATAGGGGTTGATGGGGGCCTCCTGGGAGGTCATCTTCGGCAGCAGGCGATCCCACCAGCGTTTTCTAAGGACAGCAATTTGCTCCAGGATATCATCCCGGGGTTTTTGTCTTGCTGGCGAGGCCCACGACCGGAGGGCGTCCAGCAGGGCCCCAAGGGCAAGCTTGGCATCCCCCACCAGGGCGCAGTCGGCAGGGTAGACCTTGCCAATTTCACAGGGGTCTACATCTACATGGATGAGCTTCACATCAGGCGGCCAGGGCAGATCTCCGGTAGCCCGGGGACGGAATCGATTGCCCACCGCCAGCAGCACGTCGGCCTCCTTAGCCACCTCATAGGCTTGCAGGGTGCCAAGCCGCGACATGGGAAAGCCCCCCAAGCCCAAGGAAAGGGGGTGATCCTCGGGAAAAGCACTCTTGCCGTTTAGGGTGGTCATGACGGGGATGGTCAACAGCTCGGCAATGGCCAGCAGCTCCTGCCAAGCCTCGGCCCACAAAACGCCGGCCCCTGCGTAGATCACCGGGTTCTTGGCACCGAGGAGAATATCGGCTGCCAACCCTACATCCTCGGGATCGGGAGCACTTCGGTAGCGGCGCCCGACCGGCCGGTAAGCAAGCTTATCAGCCGGGGCCTCCGCCTCTGTCACATCCCGGGGCAGTTCCAAGACCACAGGTCCTCCCCGGCCCGAACGCAAGGCGGTAAAGGCCCTGCGCATCACCTTGGGGATCCGCTCTACGTGATTTACTCGGATCTGCCACTTTGTCACCGGTCGAAAGGCGGCTAGGATATCCATCTCTTGGGTGGCATCGGTGCCTAAGGCCCGTTGGGGGACCTGTCCTTGCAAGAGGAGCACCGGAACACAGTCCGAAGCCGACTGACCCAAGCCGGCAAACGCGTGGGCTGCACCTGGACCTGCCGAAGCTAAGGCCACCCCAGGTTCACCCTTCACCCTGGCATACCCATCGATGATATCCATCGCCACCCGTTCATGCCTCGTCAGGATCGATTGGATTTCGGGGGTGTCGTGGAGGACGCTGATTATCTTCTCGGTGCCCTGTCCTGGGAAACCGGCAACAAAGGGGACTCCTTCCGCTTTCAATGCCTCTACAATGGCCTGCGCACCTAGCATTTGCTCCCCGGCTAATAAGCCGGGCTCCCTCCCTTCGGTTAGGTCGCGAAACATTGGGATTATAAGCACAAGTATATCTTAGTTAGATATCATTGTTTTCCTCCCCTCGCCCTATCGCAAGGCGCGGAAAAACCCCGGTTCTCACCAAAACGGGGCTTGCCTGTTAGGAAGGATAGAACCGCAAGGATGGGCTAGTGAACGGGGAGAGGGACTCATCTAGGGCAAATGGTAAAGCTGCCGACCGTGGATTATTGGCGCAGGCGTCTACGGAGGACCCTTCAACACTTCCGAGAAAACCAGTTCCCCCCGGGTTCTGCCAGCCGGTTGGTCCATGAAAACGATCAGCATCCCCATCGACCGGCGCGGGGATGCCGACTTGTATGTACGGTATCTGTTTTTGCATGGACTCCGCCAAGGGGAGACCCTAGTCGACATAGACCTCCACTTTGATTAGACCTTCCTTTTCATCTTCGGTTTCCACATCGACCAACTTGCCATCGCTCGATCCCTGGTCGATTTGGGCCACCAATTCGTCAAAATCAATCTGATCAAGGTCGATCCCCTTTTTCTCCATCTCCCGCTGAGCTTCTTCCGGGATAAAGGCCATCCCCATTCCGCACAACTTGAAAGCGATCTTGAGCAGACCCAGGGGCACATTGACATTGGCCTTCATTCCCCGTTCCGAAGCAACTCGCACCCGCAAAAAGCGCTTATTCAGATCAACGCCTTTGGCCCTAGATGATTCGTCCACGGCTTTCAGTAGATCCATCCCCTCATCAGCCGTAACTTTCCCTTCCTGGATCATCTGTAGGATTCTCATCTTCTCGACACTCATTTCTTACCCTCCCTACGTACTGTCTTCCGGCTGCTTTGAGCCTCATCTTTTCTTTAGTTGCCGAGCGGCTTCTGCTACTGAGATCTCTCCTTTTTCCACGGCGTCCAGAATCGCCTGGGTATCGGTCTCTTCAGTGTCGGTTCTGCCATCAATCGGATAGCCTAAAGCTGCCACCACCGCGTCGAGACGGTTCCTGACGGTGGGGTAAGAGATTCCCAGCTCCTTCTCTACATCCTTAATGCTGCCCCGGCACTTGATAAAGACTTCGATGAATTGCCTCTGCTCAGCCGTGAGACGACAAAACTTGCAGGTGGAAAACTCCCCCTCGAGTTTTGTGGAGCAATAGCTGCAGGATAGCCTGGTGACTAAAAGTCCATGGCCACAAACCGGGCATTTTCCTGGTGCTTCATAATTGATGAACCTCACCTCCTTAATCATCACTTGATCAGTTGCCTTCAGCGTGATTGTACTCAAAGATCTTGATGTTGTCAATGGGACGCTTAAAAGATTTAAGGTCAGACTTACAATTATTAAGGTCTCTTAGATCGTCGGCGGCAGTCACTCGATTACAGAGATATTTAAGGCGGCCATTGGTGAACCGAGCAGCCTTGAGGAGTTGCCAATAGTTTGGCTGGAAAGCAGGAAAAGACCATATTTTGTGGAACCAGGCAATTGGATCCTGGGATCCCGGGATCCAGAAATCGCGGGCTAGATTCCGAGGTGTTGTCATGGATTGGGTGACGACGGAGCCCAGGTCGATGATGGATATCGTCTATGAGGTTCTAAAGCAAGCGATCATCAAGGGAGAGCTGGAGCCGGGGGAAAGAATCGTCGAAAAGAAGATAGCAGACATGCTT
>JAAZLZ010000238.1 GCA_012799075.1 Bacillota bacterium | reverse complement strand
TAGACAACCACGGACCTTACTTCGACGCAGGGCTTAGTTCTCCCCCTCCAGACGGCCTAACCGCTTCTCCAGTTCCTGGATCTGCTCTTTCAACTGGTCCACATCTTCCGTCCGTACAAGGCCCACACCTTTGAGGACTTTCTGAACTTCTTCATTCACCCGATTGGAAAGCTCCTTGCGTTCCGCCTCTGCCTTCTCCATCAAGTTGTCCAGGAGCTCTTTCCCTTCTTCTTTGCTGACCTCGCCCTGTTTTATCAGTTCATGGACAGCTTCTTCCATCTTCTCCTTGGTTAACACGGCAAGGCCCACTCCAGCAAGCAGCCAACGTTTAAAGGATTCTGAGAGCATTCTTCCCGTTCCCCGCAGGGACCGGACACCCCCTTTCTGCTTCCTTTAATTATACCATAGGCTTCGAGCTACGCCGCTGCCAAATCCCTGTCTTTCTGCAAACGCCAAGCAGTCCACAGAGGGCTGGCAATGAAAATGGAAGAATAAGTTCCTGCCGTGAGGCCAACCAACAAAGCCAAGGTAAAATCCTTGATCGTCGTTCCCCCGAACAAAAACAGCGCCATCACCACAATCAAGGTAGTGGTGCTGGTGTTGATGGTCCGGGTGAGGGTCTGATGAATGCTCTCGTTGACCAGGCGAACCAAGTCCTTTCGGCTCGGACTGAACTGGAGATTCTCCCTAATCCGGTCGAAGACAACGATGGTGTCATTGATCGAGTACCCGATGACTGTTAGCAGCGCCGCGATAAAGGGACCGTTAATTTCCTTGCCTAGAACCACAAACACGCTTAAGGTCACAAGGACATCGTGAATCAAAGCAATGATGGCTGCAACCCCCTGGCTAGGCTGGAAGCGAACGCTCACATAAGCCAATACCCCAAGGCAAGCCAGCAGAATCGCTATCATAGACTGGCCCACCAGCTCCTCCCCGATGGTCGGCCCGACAACTTCCGTCCGCCGCACCTGGGCCTGTCCATAGGCTTCCCGCAGAGTGCTGTCGATCAACCTGATTTCCTCAGTGCTAAGGGCATGGGCGCGAATTAGCACCTCGCGGCCGTCCCCCATGGGTTGGATGACAGCCGAGCTTAAGTCCATCCCCGTCTCGGCTAGAACCTCTCTGACTTCCTTTGCGGACACCGACTTGGGCAGGCCCCGTTCAAGAATTGTGCCTCCGGTAAAGTCGATCCCTAAGTTAAATCCACGAATCAGAAAGGATACAAGTCCCAAAGCAATGATTATCAGCGAAATAGCAAACCAAAGGCCGCGCTTTTCAACGAAGGGAATCATTTAGTCGCCTCCCCAACACCGAGGTAGCGGGAAAACCCAACGGGATCTCGATCGATAACCAGATCTAGAAGTACCCGAGTGACCACGATGGCTGTAAACATACTCGTTAGGATACCCAAGGAAAGGGTGACCGCAAAGCCCTTAATGGACCCCGTTCCAAAGTTGAACAATACAAGGGCGGTGATTAGGGTGGTGATATTCGCATCAAGAACCGTCCGCAAGGCCCGGCTAAAACCTGCCTGAACCGCCGCTCGGGCCCGCTTCCCGGCAGCCAGCTCCTCTTTGATGCGCTCAAAGATAATCACATTGGCATCCACCGCCATGCCGATGGACAAGATAACACCGGCAATGCCAGGTAGGGTCAAAGTCGCCCGAATAAGGGCCAACTCTCCCAACACGAGGACCACATAGATGGCAAGGGCCAAATTGGCCATGCCTCCCGGCAGCCGGTAGTAAACAAACATGAAGAGCAAAACTCCTATGATTCCTATGATGCCAGCCCTCAGGCTGCGATCGATCGATTCCTTTCCTAGAATCGGTCCCACATTGCGGATTTCCATCACTTCCAAAGGCAGCGGCAGTGAACCTGCTCTGAGCAAAACCACCAGTTCTGAGGCGCTTTCCGTGGTAAAACCGCTCCCCGTAATCTGTCCCTTGCCTTCAGTGATCGGTGTTTGAATGACAGGACTGCTGATGACCTTGTTATCCAACAGGATCGGCATTTGCTGCCCCACCCATTTAGTGGTGACGGCCGCGAACTTCTTGGCCCCCTCGGCGGTGAACTCCACGTCAACCGCCGGTCGACCCATGTGATCCCGTCCCACCGCAGCCTTCGCCAAATCGGCCCCGGTTAAGACGGTCTCGCCGGTAGGATCCTTAAACTCCAAGACCGCCGTCTTGCCGACTACCCCGACAGCTTGCTCCTGGTCTTCAACACCAGGAAGCTCGACAATAATCCTTCGATCCCCTAGACGCTGCAAAACCGGTTCCGTAACCCCCAAAGCATTGATTCGCCGGTCAATCACCGCCAAAGCCCTGTTCATCGCATCCTCTGTCAGGGGTAGCTCCGGTGTTTCAACAGCCTCTAGGACAATATGGATGCCGCCTTGTAAATCGAGCCCTAGATTAATTGGCCTAGTGTAAAGTACGCCCCCTGCCACAAGGAGCAGGATTAGGATCACGACCAGGCGTACGCCCCTTCCTCGTCCCATGCCCCGTCTCCTCTCCCATCAGAATTGATTAGACCCCTTGACGCACAAACAGATTATATCCCACATCATCTAGCTTGTCAATTTGCCTCCATGTCCCCAAATCCTCCTGTTATCGGCTTTTTAGGCCTACCCTCCCACCTAGCTAGAGGAGCTTTCCCCCATTGATTTCCAGGTGAAAAGTGCACTCAAGAAACTGGGCTGCCCGGCGACACATCATCATCCGAGTCAGGAAAATCTCAAAGTACTCCATCACAGAGCAGATGGTCGTCTCAATGGCAAGCTCTAGCGTGATAGTCCGGCTCGGTCCGCATGCATTCAAGAAGGACCGGGTCGCAGCATAATTCACTCGGTCATGAATATCGAAGGTCGCGATATCGGGGTTGCGAACACGACTGCGATGCACATCGCTCTTATCCGCCAAAATCAAGGCGGCCGCAACTTCGCTGATGGGTTGACCCACCTCTTCCTCATGGTTCCCGATGGCTCCAATGACCATCGCGATCTCCTCAGGGTCCATGCCCAAATCCATAAGGATCGGAGCAACCAGCAAAGCCGCGGTCGCACCGTGATGGGTGCGCCCAATGACGTTGCCCAAATCATGGCAGTAACCGGCAATCTCAGCCAGCTGGCCCATTCGCTGGGGGTAGCCCAGCCTGTCCAGGATGTTGCGACCGATATTGGCCACCAGGCTCACATGACGCTGACCATGTTCCGTGTAACCGATCCTCCCTAGATACTCGTTAGACTTCTCCAGGTAGACGGCAATGGCCGGATGTTGTTTCACATCCCCCAGCACCACCAATCGGTCACCCTTCTTCCCCGCCATAATACCCCCTCCAGCATCGAACTCATTCAAAAGGAAGCCTCCGGTCCGGTGGAGGCAACCTAAGGCTCCCTTGACAACCGGGCAAGGGGCTGGTTAGTCTCTGCCTTTAACAATGCTGATCCCCGCCCTAGCCAGTCTGATTTCCACCTTGTCAGCAACCCGCAGGGTAACCACATCATCCTTAAGGTCCGTTATCTCCCCGTGGATACCCCCCACGGTGATTATCCGATCCCCTTTCTTAAGGCTGTCAAGGAGCGCCTGCCTACGCTTTTGCTGCTGCTGTTGGGGCCTGATCAGGATAAAATAGAACACCACGACCATGACGATAAAGGGAAGGAAGGCCGCTAGTTTGCTTGGCGCCGCTCCTGCCTCCTGAGCCAGTAGAACATCCATATTTCATCCTCCTTTTCTATTTGACCCCCGAAAGAGGTCACTCTTCTACGTTCTCCGACTACCAGAAAAACCCTCTTTGGCACCCCCGTAGTATCTGGCGAAAAAGGATGCTTTCAAGGAAGCAAACCGTCCTTCCCGAAGGGCTGCGCGGATGGCATCCATCAGCCCCAACAGAAAAGCTAGGTTGTGCCAGGTGACTAGCCGCATGCCCAATATCTCTTTAGCCTTAAACAGGTGCCTAAGATAGGCCCGGGAGTAGCTCCGGCACACATAGCATTGGCAGTGGGGGTCTAGGGGACCGAAATCCTCGGCGTAGGCCGCATCGCGAATGATGATCCGTCCATCTCCGGTCAGAGCCGTGCCGTGCCGTGCCAAGCGGGTAGGCAAGACACAATCGAACATATCCACCCCCCGCTCCACTCCCTCAAACAGGCAGTCCGGCGAACCAACCCCCATCAAGTACCGGGGCCTATCCTCCGGAAGCAAAGGCATAGTCGCCTCAAGCATTTCGTTCATCAGCTCCTTGGGCTCGCCTACGCTCAGGCCACCTATAGCATACCCAGGAAAGCCCATTTGCACTATCTCCGAGGCGCTCTGCCGACGAAGATCAGCAAACATGCCGCCCTGGACGATGCCGAACAAAGCCTGGTCCTCCCGCCGGTGGGCCTTTAAGCACCGCTCCGCCCAACGGCTGGTTAAGGCCACTGAACTTGCCGTGTATTCATAAGTGCTCGGGTAGGGGGCACATTCATCGAAGGTCATCGCGATGTCTGCCCCCAAAGCCTCCTGGATGGCCATCGACTCTTCCGGACCGATAAAGTGGGTGGAGCCATCAAGATGGGAGCGAAACGTCACCCCCTGTTCATCAATGGTGCGCAAATGGGCCAGGCTGAACACCTGAAAACCCCCGCTGTCCGTCAAGATGCTCCCCGGCCAATTCATGAACTGATGAAGTCCCCCAGCCCTTTGGATCAAAGGATGTCCGGGGCGCAAATAGAGGTGGTAGGTATTGCACAGCAAGATCCCAACTCCCAGCTCCGCTAACTCATCGGGGCTCATTGTCTTGACTGTAGCCTGGGTTCCAACAGGCATGAAGACCGGGGTCTCTACCTGTCCATGGGGAGTAGTCAGCCGGCCCACCCGGCCTTGGTTTTCTTGCGAACGATGGATCAACTGAAAGGAAACTGGCATTTGCTTACCCCTTATTCTTATAGAATCAGACAGGCATCGCCAAAGCTAAAAAAGCGGTAGTTCAGCCTGACTGCGTCCTGATATGCTTTCCGCATCAACTCCATGCCGCCAAAGGAACTCACCAGCATGAGCAAGGTCGAGCGAGGCAAATGGAAATTGGTCAACAGGCAATCAACCACTTTCCAGGTATAGCCGGGATAAATGAAGATGTCCGTCCAGCCGCTCCCTGGTTTCACCCTGCCTGTCAACCCAACCGTTTCCAACGTCCGGGCAACGGTGGTCCCAACGGCAAATACCCGGCCACTCCCTTCCTTGGCATCGTTGATGACATCCGCCCCTTCCTCGGAAACCGAGTAGTACTCGGCATGCATGACGTGTTTTTCTACCAGGTCCGTTTGGACGGGACGAAAGGTGCCCAACCCCACATGCAAGGTGATGGGGACTATCCTTATCCCTTGCCTTTGCATTTGGGTTAGAATTTCCTCGGTAAAATGCAAGCCCGCGGTGGGGGCAGCCGCCGACCCTTCTTCTCTGGCATAAATCGTTTGGTAGCGTCCCGCATCCGCCAGGGGCTCCTTGATGTAAGGGGGGAGGGGCATCTCCCCCAACCGGGCCAAAATGTCCGAAAAAGCTCCCTTATACTCAAAGGCCAGCTTGCGTCCGCCTGCCAAAGTCTTCTCCAGCACGTGGGCCCTGAGAAGTCCGTCACCAAATTCCAAGTATTCCCCCAAGCGAACCCGTCGTCCTGGTCGCACCAAAGCTTCCCAGCGATCATCTCCCAACGGGTTTAGAAGCAGGACCTCGACTTTTCCTCCAGTCCCTCGCACGCCCCACAGGCGGGCCGGCCTGACCTTAGTGTCATTGAGCACCAACACATCACCTGGCCTGAGGTACTGGGGCAAGTCATGGAAGCTGCGGTGCTCAAGATTGCCGGCTGCCCGATGGACAACTAAAAGGCGGGAATCGTCCCGCCGCGGAAGGGGATGCTGGGCAATAAGTTCCGGGGGCAGATAGTAATCAAACTCATCGACCCTCAAAGCAAGACCTCCATTACGTGTAACCAAGACTTCGCAAGGCGCTTTCTTGCTCGCGCCAATCCTTCTTCACCTTGACCCACAGCTGCAAATTCACCTGACAGTCCAGGAGAGCTTCCATCTCCACCCGGGCCAGCTGGCCGATGCTGCGAAGCATCCGCCCCCCCTTGCCGATGATAATTCCTTTTTGGGAATCCCTTTCTACGTAGATAGTAGCCCGGATATCCGTCAGATCCCGATCGTCCCGAGGGGATACCTCCTCCACTTCCACTGCAACGGCATGGGGCACCTCCTCCCGGGTCAGCTCCAGGACCTTTTCCCTAATATACTCCCCCAAGAGAAACTTGAGGGGCTGATCCGAGACCATATCATCAGGATAATACTGGGGACCTGGGGAAAGACGCTGGATCAGCTTCCCTACCAGATCACTTAGTCCCTGACCGGTGACGGCGGAGACGACAACCGTATCGAGGAAGTCGCCCAGGGCCTCGTAAGAAGTCACCCATTCGGCCGGCCCAAGCTTGTCGCCCTTATTGATGACCAGCAAACTTGGCACCTTGGTGTCGGCCAGCTCCGCTGCAATGTAACGGTCTCCCTCTCCAGGACGCTGGGAGCCGTCCACCACCAGCAAGACCAGATCCACATCGCCTAACGCCCCCCGCACTTCCCGCATCATATACTCGCCAAGACAATGGAAGGGTTTGTGCATGCCCGGCGTGTCAACGAAAACCACCTGGGCATGGGGTAAAGTCAATATGCCCCGGATCTGGTTTCGGGTGGTCTGGGGCTTGTCGGACACGATGGCGACTTTCTGCCCCAACAACCGGTTTAACAAAGTTGATTTGCCCACATTGGGACGGCCGATGATGGCCACAAAACCCGATCGATATGTATCGCCCATAAGGTTCCCCCTAAATATTCAGCATCTTGGGGCCAAAAGCGTAGGGCATCAGGTCCTCACTTCGGACTATTTTGTAATCCCCTCGCATGTTGGCCATGACCACGTCAATGTTCCGCCCAAATTCAATCAGTACTTGCCGACAAATCCCACAAGGACTGCATATTCCCTCCGTATCGGCCACAACGGCCACAGCCTGGATGTCTTCCTCTCCTGCCGCGATCGCCTGGCCAAGGGCCACCCGTTCAGCACAAAGGCTGGCCCCGTAACTTGCGTTCTCAACATTGCATCCCTCGTAGAGACGGCCAGTTCCACCAAGAACCACCGCCCCCACCTTAAAGCCCGAGTAGGGCGCATAGGCCCGCTCCCGGGCTTGCATCGCCTGGCGAATGAGCTCCTCAGGTGCCATTGGCCCCATCCTTTCTCTCCTCAGTGGCAGGCCTGTTATTCGGGGGGACCAGACCCCCGCTAATAATCATCTTCAGGGCATCCTCCACAGAAAGGTCCAAAAACTCAAGTTCCTGTCCTGGCACCAACAACATGTATCCGGAAGTCGGGTTGGGAGTGGTGGGAATGAACAGCGAGTACAATTCCTCCGACCCTTGGCCCTGATACCAGGGAGCGCCTTTGCGGGTGACAAAGGCCAACGAATACATGCCTTGACGCGGATACTCCACCAAAACCACTTGTTGAAAAGCATTCTTGTTGTCCAGGACAAACCCTGTCAGGAGCTGCTTAATCGACGTATATACAGTTCGCACCAAGGGCAAACGCAAGAGAAGGCCCTCCCCAAATTCGATGAAGCGTCTACCCAGGACATTAGCGCCAATCATGCCCACACCCAGGACCAGTAGAAAGGACAAAAACACCCCTAAGCCAGGGATCCGCCTGCCGACCAGGAAAACCGTCAGGCCTCCCAGGAGATTGTCCAGGGTGTGGACGAAAAACCAAAAGATATACGCAGTGATTACCAGCGGCAACAGGATAACAACGCCGGCAACGATGTATCTCCTAAGACTCCCAAGCATGACGGGGCGCAAAGTCTACCCTCCCAACGGAAGCTATCGATGCGATGATACCATGTGGAGTTTCCCTTGCCAATATTTAAGGACGGGGCCGACAGAGAATTTCCACGATCCGGGTATCAAAAACATTGTTGGAATGGGCTGGGCGAATGATCGCTGCCGTATCCGCCCCGCGGCTCGTGCCCCCAATGGCGATCACATCGGCCCCATAGGGGATGAACCCGCCATCAAGGGCCATGATGGAAATCTCGACACATACCTTGACACCTTGACCTAGCATCCGCAACCCGTTGGCAATGATCTCCGGCGGATAAAGCCCGCCGAATTGGTTGCGCACCGCCCGATCGACCCCGGCCAAGACATGGGTCGTGGTGAGCACCTTTGCCCCCTGTTCTTGCAGCTCCTGCCTCTTTTCCGGTTCCATTTCATCGTGGCCGGGTTCTTTGAACCCCACATGGTGGGTCACACAAATCACCTGCAGATCACCTTTGACCTCATCCAAGACCGCCTGAGCCGTCCGACCCGTATTGGATGCTACCAGCAAAAATGGGATCTCCCTTGCCTCCGCTTCCGCCACCGCCAGCTCCACTGTCCTTTTCGTATTCCCCTCGCCAGCTTCCGACCAAAGCACGAATGATACCTCCCTTTAGCACTCACTATGGCCACAGGCCACACACTTGGCACAACCCTCCACGTGGACAAGTGCCTGCATACCGCAAGATGGGCACAGGTTAAGGCTTAATCGGGTAGGCTCCACATCGCCGCCCATGGGCGCTTCCAGTGCAGCAGAGTCCTCTTCCGCTATGCTCCCCTTCTTTTCTTGGAGATAGTCGGCAATGAATTGACCGATGGCATCGGGCACCGATCGAACCCTACCCAGACCAAAGCCCACCGTCCTGCTGCCACCGATGCCCTTTAGCTGATTGGCTACTTCCAAAGGATCGACTCCGCAGCGAAAAGCAAGGGATATCAAACGGGCAATAGCCTCAGTAAAAGCACTGACATCGCTCCCGGCCCGGCCAATTTGGGCAAACAGCTCAAAGGGGTGCTCATCGAGCATGTTCAGGGTCAGGAAAAGGCTTCCCATCGGTGTCTCCTTGCGAACGCTGATGCCATGCAGCTTGTCCGGACGGGAAAGAGGCCTAATCATGCCCCACTCACCATTGGTCCGCTTCTCCGCAGCTTTTCCTGCATGGAGCACCTGTTCTTTGCGACTGCCGTCCCGATAAACGGTAATATCCTTGCAACCCAGACGATAAGCCAAGCGCAAGATCCAAGCCACGTCCTCCCTGGTGGCTCCCTGGGGCAAATTCACCGTCTTGCTCACCGCATTGTCCGTATACTTCTGGAAGCCCGCCTGCATGCGCACATGCCACTCAGGGGCGATCTCCAAAGCAGTCACGAACACCCGCCGCATTTCCGCAGGGATATCCGTCAAACCGCCAACACTGCCCTGCTCCGCCACCTTGCTAGCCAGCTCAGGGCTCCACAGGCCCCGCTTCGTTGCCTGCTCCTTGAAGAGATCATTAATCTCCACCATCTTGTCGCCATCAAGGACATTTGTCCTGGTCAGACCCACACTGAAGAGGGGCTCAATTCCGCCGCTTGTGTTGGTGAT
>JAAZLZ010000237.1 GCA_012799075.1 Bacillota bacterium | reverse complement strand
CAGGGAGATGACTGCAATGCCCGAATCATTCCAAAGCAAACACCAGGGAATCATCCGCTCCGCTGAAATGACCCTTTGCTCAAGTGAGTCTAGCATTCCACCCATGCAAGACACTCTGCTAATTGGACGCAAAGCGGCCATCGGACCGGCAGCCGCCAAACAGATGGTCGACGCCTTGTCTCCCGACGAGTACGAAGTCATTTCTTTGGACAGCCCGGGAAGCTGCTTTAGTCAAGAAGCCGCTCCTTCATCTGATCCCCAAGGAGAAACTCCTCCCGATCTTATTGGAGGAAGGAGAATGCCTGGGAGGGCAAAGCGCAACTACTCAAGGCCAGACTGCAAATAGTCATCAAGGTTAAGCGAGGAGTCGATTTGTAGTGCCTACAGTCTCCGGGATCATGTCCCCCAATCCCGTCACTACCGGCCCATTTCGTTCTGTTGCCGAGGCTGCCAGCCTTATGGAGGAACACCAAATCGGCTGCCTGCCCGTAGAAAATGAAGGCGAACTAGTAGGCATCATCACATCCCGAGACATTCGCAAGAGCCATCCCAACCGGCTGGTGGCCGATTGCATGACTAGGAATGTCATCACGGTTCCCCCCGATTGCTCTTTATGGGAAGCCCATGCTCTGATGACAAGCCACTGCGTCGAACGTCTGGTCGTGATGGACAACGGCCGGATCAAGGGAGTCATAACCGAGTCTGTGCTTAATAAAGAGATAGGCAAACATGTCGATGGCCTAACGGGCCTACGGCGAGCTGACTACGTCAAGGAGGCAGCCAGACGCCTCCTCCAAGAAGGCCAGGAGATTGCGGTTGTCTTCCTCGATCTTGACAACTTCCGCTTCGTTGACAAGAAGCTCGGCCATGTCTTAGGGGATGCGGTGTTGAAAAAGGCCGCCGCAATTTTACAGTCCCTTGTGGATGCCGATCAGGACTGTTTGTGCCGCTACGCGGGGGACGAATTTGCCGTGGTCACTTTAAGGCCCATGGAAGAAGCGGCTAAGCTGGCCCTCCGGATGACCTCGGCCATTGCCGAGGAAAGCTGGCCATTGGGGGTTTCAGTGACCGCCTCTGCTGGAGTGGCCGGGGGGCGGCGACGGGCCCCTCGTCAAAACGCCGCTGCCGACGCGGCTAACCTGATCAACATGGCGAGCTTGGCTTCCACCAAGGCCAAGGAGCTCAAGGAGCCCGTATTCGTTGCCAAGGGAGTCTCCCTGGAACAGGATGGCATTTTCAGAGCCCTCCTCGGCCAGTTCGAACAAGGAAAAGCCGGGGCAGCCGAAGAAGACCAAGGGCATTAATTAATCGACGGGAGGCGCCTCGATGGGACTATGTCCGGATTGCAGCGGTGATGTAGAGCCGTGGGAAGCCATCTGCAGCCATTGCGGATCAGAACTTCCCCGTCCGAAGGTAAGAGCGGGTCAGTGCCTAGCGGAAGGATGGCAGCTTTTTGCCCAGGACGCCGGAATCTACGTGGGCTATACTCTGATCTTGGCCATCTTGTTGACCATCCCAGTGATCAACACCCTCACCCCCATCCTCCACGCCATCCTCATCGCAGGCCACTACAACGTTGCCCTGCGCCGGTTGCGGAATCTACCCGTCACCTTTGGGGATGTCTTCATCGGCTGGCGGGAAAGCCTTGTACCTTTGCTGCTGACGGGCCTTTTCACCTCGGTCTTGATCACCCTGGGCTTTTTCCTGCTGGTCATACCTGGACTTTATCTGTTTGTCAGTTATGTCTTTGCCATCCCGCTTGTGATCGATCAGGGTCTTGATTTTTGGCCGGCGATGGAAGCCAGCCGCAAGCTGGTCCATCGCCGGTGGTTCAATCTGTTCTTGCTCCAGCTGGTTCTAGCCGGCCTTAGCCTTGTGGGTTCCATCCCCATGGGCTGGGGACTGCTTATCACCGTGCCCCTGTCCATGGTGGTCAATACCGTCGCCTACACCAAGCTGGTTCATTGAGGGGCCCTGTCTACTCCAGCAACGCATGTTCGGCAGCGTTTTGGCTCGCAACGCGACCCCATACATACGTCATCGTCGAGACCAAACCGCCTATCGAGCCGTGTCCCCCGATATTGGCCCCCGCCTACGATGACAAAAAGCCGCCATCAACAGGGATAATTGCACCCTGGACGTAGCTGGCAAGATCCGAACTCAAAAATAGGGCCACCCGGGCGACTTCATCGGGCATCCCCCAACGGTTCAGAGCAAGCCGCCGTTGAAAGTCATAACCCGTCTGAAGGAGATCCAGACGCACTCCCCTCAGGGCCTGTTTGATCAGCCTAGTCGTTCCAGGGGTGCGGATGGCTCCCGGCAGGATCCCATTGATCCTGAATTTGAACCTTCCGTAGTCTCGGGCTAGGGCCCGGGTTAGACCGATCACGCCCGCCTTGCTCATGCTGTAGGCGGCCAAGTCGGCTTTAAAAGGCAGGATTGCCTCGATGGAGGCTAGGTTGACAATGGTCCCCCTAGCTTCAGTCTCTTGGCGATGAAGTGCTGCCCCATCCAAAAGACCGATTCCAAGTTGAGGGCCATGATGTTCGTCAGGAACGCCGGACTGACCTTGAGATAATCCTTCATGGGGTAGATGCCGGCATTGTTGATGAGGATGTCGGGGAGAGGATCGAGGCCGTCCCAAAGGGCATCTATCTGGTCCTTGTCCCTTAAATCAACCCGGGAGAATTTTACATTGACCTGATACTGCCCCAGGTCCGACTGCACCCTTTGCAGTCCTTCATGGTCCAGATCGACCAAGACAAGATCGGCCCCGGCCTCAGCGAAGCGAAGGGCCATGGCTTTGCCGATGCCAAAGGCTGCGCCGCTGATTATCGCCTGCCGACCTTTCATCGACAGAAACTGGATGGATGGGATCACGGCCTCACCCTCTCACCCCCTATTCTTCCCCGGGGACCCCCCCTCCAACCAGGAAGGAATTCTATCTCGGGAAGGGAAGATACTCCGACTGAAGGGGAGGTGCAGGATGAGATACCACTGGGCTGCCGAAGAATACCGGCAAAGTTCCGGGGAGCAGGCAAAGTGGGCCGACGAGTTGATGTCCAAGCTTGATCTTGCCGCTGATGAACATGTCCTTGACATCGGCTGCGGCGACGGCAAGGTTGCCTATCAGGTTGCCCGGCTGGCGCGCCGGGGCTTTGTCCTTGGCGTTGACAACTCCCCGGAAATGATCCGGCTTGCTCGGCGGACATACCCGCCGGACAAGCATGACAACCTTCGTTTCCAAGTTCAAGATGCCCGCCGGTTAGATTTTCACCAGGAGTTCCACTTGGTTTTTTCCAACGCGGCTTTGCACTGGATAGTTGACCACCGGCCGGTCCTAACGGGCATCAAGCAGAGTCTGAAGCCCAAAGGAAGGGGACTGCTCCAGATGGGTGGCGTCGGCAATGCTGCCCAGTTAATTGATGTCATCGAGGGAGTCATGTCCAAGCCTTCCTTCGCCCGCTTCTTCAGGGATTTTTCACTCCCCTACGGTTTCTATGGGCCGGAGGAATACCGCATCTGGCTGGCCGAGGCGGGTCTAAAACCGGTTCGGGTCGACTTTGTGCCAAAAGATATGGTCCACAAGGGCCGGGAGGGCCTGGCTGCTTGGATACGGACAACCTGGCTGCCATACACCTGCCGAGTCCCGGGAAACCTCCGGGCGACCTTCATCGATGACATCGTTGATGAGTTCCTGACGCGCTTTCCCCCTGACGTTGGCGGATCGGTCCATGTTGCCATGGTCAGGCTGGAGGTGGAATGCGAAGCCTGACAAGGCTAGTCGGGCAATAGCCCGGCGCTCCGATAGAACCGGGCAAGGGCCGAATTGTAGTCAAAGATGCCTTGAATAAGCTGGAGTTCTGCCTGGAAGGCTGCCCGCTGGGCATCGATGAGGTCAATGGCGGTGATCACTCCCGCTTCATAACGGATGCCGGTGATCCGCAAGGTTTCCTGGGCCCGGGCCAGGTTGGTCTCCAGGATCGGGATGCGCTCCTGTCCTTCAAGGACTGCCTGGTAGTTTTGCCGGACCTCCAGGATGATGTCAACTTCCCGCTCCCTAAGCTCAGCCTTGACCCGCTCCAAGGCAACGCGGCTCTTGGCGATGGTCAAGCTGGGGGTGTATTCATTGTCGTTGACCATGAGCTCCTTCCCCCGCAAGGCAACGGCATCCTGGGCCCTTTTCAATTCTATCCTCCCGCTTAGGGCCGAGGCCAGGGCATCTTCCAAGTTGACATCGACCGGCTCATAGGCGAATTCATCAACTAGACGAAAGGGAGCAGCCAGCTCCCTGCCCAGGAGCCGATTGAAGCGCATCCGGGCAGTGGCTCCGCTGGCCTGGGCCCGGTTGACTTCCAGCTGGGCCGTTGCCGTCTGGGATTGGGCGGCCAAGAGATCCACATCGGACAGCATCCCCAGGCCATGGCGGACCTGGGTTGATTCCAGCTGGGCCTGAGCCTGTTCCAAGGCCCGCTTGGCCAAATCCAAAGCCAAATCCGTCCTCAGCACATCATAATAAGCCTGCTCCACCTGCATGGCCAAATCAAGTTGGGCCAGCTGCCAGGCAGCTTGGGCCGCCTCCCAGGCATTTTCCCCTTGCTGCTGGGAGATCACCGAGGGCCGCAGGATCTGATTGGCTTGGACTTCCGTGTAGGCAAGGCGCGCCTCTTCCAACGACAAGTCAGCCAACGTCGCCGCGATGCTGTCCCGCTGGGCTATGGTCACGGCTTCTTCCATGGTAAGCAAAGGGCCTTCTTCCCCGCTGGCCGTGCCAAAGACCATGATAACCGCCAATATCACCAAGATGAATCTTCGCATGCTCAATCCTCCCCTTCCATCCAGACCGGCTGTCCTGCCGCCCGACGAAGCTGCGCCCGGGCAAGCAGCGCATTCCATTTAGCTTCCTGCCAGGCCTGCTTTCCTCGCGCCGCAGCAATTTCGGCCTCCAGCAGCCCGTAGGCCGTCTCCGCTCCCATGGCGAGTCCTTCCTCCATGAGCCTGAGGCGCTCCTTTGCCATCTGCCAATCGAGATAAGCGAGCTCCACTTGGGTCTGGGCTTCCTCAGCCGCAAGCAGGGCATCTTGAATCGCTAGGGAAGCCGCCCGTTCCTGCTGGGCCAGGGCGCATCGCAGCTGTTCTAGGCCCAGCTCATCCTGAAGAAAGCGCTCCCTTTCCTCTCCCCCATCGAAGATGGGCCAGCTGACGCCCACATTCACTGACCAGCCCTCCTCCTGCAGGCTCCCTGGAGACCGGACTCGCTCACCATACTGGAAAAGGGCCCGTTGCACCGTAAGGGATAGGGCCCGGTCCTTGGTGTCCCAACCCACCTTGGCGCTGCCCTCATCGGCCCGGAGGCTGCCGCTAATGGAAAACACCGGTCGATCGCCTCGGACCCTTGCTCGGGCCTGCAGCTCCCCCTGCCTTAGTTTCAGCCGGGCCTGGGCAACATCCCAGCGCCGATCTAAGGCTCCATCTACTTCCACTGCCATTGAATCAGATGGTATAGGAAGCAGCTCGCCATCCTGGGGCAGGGGAACGCCCATTTCTTGGGCTAAACGGGCCCGGGCCAGCTCTAGCCTGTTTTCCGCCCTAGCCAAGGCGAGCTCCCCCGCCCGGCACTGGGCTTGGGCCTGCCTGAGCTCCAATTCCCCCGCCACACCCAATTCCTTGCGCAAGCTTATCTCATCAACTAGGGCCTCCAGCTGTCTTTGGACTAATCTCGCCCCCTGGACTGCCCCTTGGCTTCTCAAGACATTGACGTAGGCCGTTAGGACAGCAAGCCGGACCGCTTCTTCCTCATCCGCCAGCTCCCCCCAGGCCCCTTCCACGGCCAGTCGGGCCAATTGCCAGCTTATAGGCTCAGTCGTCGGCAGGGACCCTCGAGCGGTGAAGGCCGCCCCAGCCCTTTGCGCGGGGTCGGCCGCCTGCCACTCGCCGTCGAGGGTCAGATGGGGCCCCCAGGCTCCTTCCAGCTCCCTGAGCTTTGATTCGGCCGCTTCCAGTTTCCAGCGGGCCTGCATCAACCGGTGGTTGGTCTTGAGGGCCTGCTCAAAGGCTCCTTCCAGGGTAATTGCCCCTTGGGCCTTAATGCCGGGAGATGCCAAAAGCAATAGGAGTACCAGCAAGGCCGGACTTGCCCGGTGAACTTTTTCCCGGTGGGCCAAGCGATAAATGGTAGGGATCAGGATCAAGGTGACCAGGGTTGCCGCCAAGAGGCCGCCGATGACCGTCCTAGCCAAGGGAGCCTGGATTTCCGTCCCTTCCCCCAGTTCCAGGGCCAGGGGAACCAAGGCCAGGCAAGTTGTTCCCGTCGTCATCAAGATGGGGCGCAGCCTGGTCTTGGCGCCGGTAATGACCGCTTCATCCAAGGGCACTCCCCGAGAACACAGCAAATTGATGTAATCGACAAGGACAATGGCGTTGTTGACCACAATCCCCCCCAGCATAATAAGGCCCATCAGCGCCTGGGTAGTCAAGGGGGTGTTGGTGATTAGCAGCGTAATCGCCACCCCCACCAGAGCGAAGGGAACGGAGAACATGATGATGAGGGGATCGAAGAGGGATTCAAACTGGCAGGCCATCACAATGTATACTAGGGAGACGGCAAGGCACAGCACCGTCAGAAGCTCCCGGAAAGCCCGCTGCTGCTCTTCCCACTCCCCTCCGTAATGGATGGTCACCCCTTCGGGCAGTTCGACGGCCAGTAAGGCGGTTTGGATGTCCGTCATGATGCTGCCCAGATCCCGGCCCTCAGGGGACGCGGTCAACCGCACCGTCCGCTTCTGATTCAGTCGTTCAATGGCTGCCGGGCTATCTTGCAGGCTCAGCCTGGCCACGGTGTGGAGAGGGACATATGCACCGCCTCCGATGGATATGGGCAGGGTTTCGATCTCCCTAGGCGACAGGCTGTTGGCACCGGACAACTGGACCCGGACGCCGTATTCCTGGCCGTCGACATGGAGTTGGGTGGCAAGCCGCCCCTGAACTGCGGCTTGGACAGCATTGGCCACCTGGGAAGTAGTGAGGTCAAATTTCGCTGCCCGCTGACGATCGACCCGGAGGACGAATTCGGGCTGGGTCTCTTCCCGGCTCAGGCCTACGTTGACCACCCCGGGCACTTGATCGATCACATCCCGAAGTTCATCGGCCACCTCCCTCACTAAAGCCATGTCCTGCCCCTGAATATTGAGGGTGATGCGCTCAGAGGAACCCCCGAGACTGCCTGCGGCCATCCGTTCGGCAAAGCTGCTTTGGGCCCTCACCCAAAAGGAAGGCCCGGGGATATCCGCTAATTTGTCCCGCAAAGCCGCGATGATTTCTTGGGTCGACCGGCCCCGTTGATTGCGGGGAGCCAAGGTGACGTTCAAAAAGCCCATGCTCCCCCCCTGGCCTCCCCCGGTTCCGGCCCGGGCGTCCATCGACTCAAGCTCCGGAACCGTCTCCCGCACCAACTGCTCAACCCGACGGACCATTTCGTCCGTTGTCTCGAGGAGGGTTCCGGGAGGAAGGGAGAAACTGATGGAAAACTCCCCTTCATCGGTGGTGGGGGAAAACTCGCTGCCCAGGTAGGGAATAAGCTTGAAGCTAAACAGAATTAGCAGGCAAGCTGTCAAAATCACAAGTCCGGGACGCGCAACGGCCTTTTCCAACACATGTCCATAGGAGTCCTCCATGTTGCCCAGGATCACGTCCAAATACCTGGAGTTTTTCCCAGCCTTGAGAAGCCGGGAGCAAAGAAGGGGCACCAGCGTCAAGGCAACTGCCAATGAACACGTCAAGGAAAAGGCCACCATCAGGGACATCTGCCGGAAAAGGATCCCCGTCATCCCCGTGACATACATCAAGGGGAGAAACACCGCCAGGGTGGTCAAGGTGGACGCGACCACCGCCGCGGCCATTTCGCCGCTGCCTTCCACAGCCGCCTCCTTTGGCGTCTTCCCCCCTTTGAGCTGCCTGTAGATGTTCTCCAAGACGACAATGGAGTTGTCAACCAGCATGCCGATCCCCAGGGCAAGGCCCCCCAGGGACATGATATTCAACGTCATGCCCGCCCAATCGATCAGGATGAATGAGGTGATGATGGATACGGGAATGGCGATGGCGATGATCAGGGTGGAGCGAAGGGTGCCCAGGAAAACAAGCAGGATCAGGGCCGCTAGGAGCCCGCCGATGATCCCCGATCGGATCACGTTATTGACCGCTTGGCGGATGAACCGGGATCCATCGTTGAGGGGCCTGATGACCAGCTTTGGGTAGCGAAGAGACAGCTCATCCACTGTTTGGAGAATAGCGTCAGCCACCTGAACGGTATTGGCACCAGACTGCTTCTGGATGGAAACGGTCACCCCGGGCATGCCGTCAACCCGAACGATGGCTCCAGCATCTTCGGTTACCGGGTGGATTTGGGCTATGTCCCCCAGCCGGATAGAAACGCCGTCGCGGCTGGCCACTAGGATGGATTCCAGTTCTTCGACGGCCTTGAGTTCACCTAAGGTTCGCAGGGAAAACTGGGACTGCCCGACGACGATTCTTCCCGCGGGAACGTTGAAATTCTCCGCTCTGATGGCCTGGACGATTTGATCGATGGTAAGCCCGTAGGCCTGGAGACGGGCCGGGTCCAGCTCCACCCGGACTTCCCGGCTGCGGCCTCCTTGGACCGTCACCGCGGCCACTCCATCAATCCGCTCTAGGTAATAGCTGATTTCCTCGCCGGCCAACCGGCGAAGCTCCGCCAGATCTAGCTCCCCGCTCAGGCCAAGGGTCATGATGGGCATTTGGGATGGATCAAACCGCCCTACCCAGGGCGCCCCCGCCTCCGCGGGGAGACGAGGCCGCACCCGCTCCACATTGGCCCGGACTTCGTTGGTTGCCGCCTCTAAGTCCGTCCCCCAGGGAAAGCGCAGGGTAATTCGAGAACTGCCTTCCCGAGACAAGGAGTCCATGCTCACCACACCGCCAATAGTGCTGAGGGCCTGTTCGATGGGGATGGTAATCAGACTTTCGATTTCTTCCGGGGCCACCCCGGAATAAGAAGTGCTGATGCTTAGGGAAGGAAAGGCCAGCTCCGGAATCAGGTCGATGGCCAGCCGGCCAAGGGCAAACAGGCCCAGGAGGGTAACCGCGATGTAGATCATGGCGGTGGTGATGGGGCGCTGAACGGCAAAGCGGGAGATGTTCATCGGCTCCCCCCTCCGTCGACATCATCGATAACCCGGATTGCCCGGCCATCTTGAAGCCTTTGTTGACCTATGGTGATGACCGCGTCCCGCTCTTGCAGCCCCTCAATAACTTGGACTCGCTCGATGCCCTGGAGCCCTGTCCGGATCGTTTGCATGTGGGCCTTGCCGTCTTTGGCGACGAAAACGTAGTAGCCGGTGCTGCTGGTCATCAGGGCTTCCCGGGGTATGGTCAGGACTTCCTCTTCCCGCGCCATCACCAGCTCCACCCGGGCAAACATGCCGGGACAAAGGAAAAGTCCCTTGTTTGGGATCCGCCCCCGGACCTGGAGGGTTCGGGTACGCGGTTCAACCCCCGCTCCCAAGCGAGCGACTGTGCCCGGAAAGACCCGGTCGGGAAAGGCATCTACGTAAACATTCAGCTCTTGATCTATACTAACGCGGCCGATATCCCGCTCAGGGATGAAAAAGACAACCTCGATGGGATCGATGCCGGCGATGGTAACCAGGGGCGAGTTGGCCCCTACTTGACTCCCCGGCACCGCGTCCATTTCCATGACTACCCCCTCAACGGAGGCTTCAATGGCGGCCTGACTCAACTGGAGCTGGAGCAGCGCGTAGTTGGCTTCTGCCTGATCCAGTTGCGCCTTGACGATATCTAGCTGAATATTCGCTTCTTCCAGCTGGTTTTGGACGTTCTTCAGTTCCTGCTGGGTGGCCGCCCGCTCCTCGTAGAGAAGCTTGATTCGCTCATAATCAGCCTGCACCTTGTCCCGCTGGGCTTGGGCCCGCTTGAGGCTCCCTCGACTGGCCGCCAGGCCGGCTAGGGACTGCTGCTCTTGCAGCAGGAGATCATCGTGTTCCATCACCGCCAGGATGTCCCCCGGTTTGACCCGCTGCCCAACTTCCACGGCCACACTGGCCAAGCGGCCTGCCCTGCGGGGGGAGACGTCCACCCGGTAGCGGGGTTCAAGACTGCCGGTGAGCACCGCGAGCTCTTCCACCGTTCCTCGGCTCACCGGTTCCACTTGGACGCTGATTGGATCTATCCGGGGCCTTAAGCCCGCCTGGCTTGCCGCCTGCTCCCGGCTTTTGATCCCCTGATTAATTCTAATCCCCATCAATACTAAAGCGACCAAGACAACGACTCCTAAGACTGCGAGCCCAGATCTTGCCCTCTGCATTCTCCATCCCCCCAACACCTCAGGTAATCCTTCAAGGTTCATTATTCGGCAGGGTGGCATGCATTCCTTCCCTTGGCAGATATTCACTCTTTCATCGAGAAGTGAAGGTACTAGGACCTATCGAAGCGAAAATTGGATAAAGTACGTCTTTTGCGGGAGGGATAGCAATGGCCCCGTATACTTCCTCGGAGTTGGCCGAGAGGATCGAACAGCTGCCAAGGTTCCCCTTGGCCCACTTGCCCACCCCCATCGAAAACCTCGGTAATTTGACCAGGTTGGTTGGAGGTCCACGGATCCTAGTCAAGAGAGACGATTTGACCGGGCTTGCCTTTGGCGGGAATAAAACCAGGCAGCTTGAGTTCATCCTAGGAGATGCCTTAGCCCAGGGAGCCGATGTGCTGGTCATGGGCGCCGGGTCCCAATCAAATTTTTGCCGGCAAGCCACGGCGGCAGCCTGCAAAGCAGGGCTGGACATTCAGTTGATCCTCCAGCATGGCGTGAAGGGTCCGGAAAGGCAGGGCAACCTCCTCTTGGACGAGCTGATGGGAGCTGACATCACCATCGTCGACGTGGATTCGATGCACCAGCTCCGGCCGTTGTTTCGTGAACGGGCCGATGAGCTACGGGCCCTAGGCAGGCGTCCCTACATCGTCGATCCGTTGGTTGACTCAGCTCCCCTGGCCTCGGTGGGATTCGTCAATGCGGTGCTTGAGCTGAAGAGCCAGCTCGAAGCCATGGGAACGGACATCGATGCCATCCTAGTCGCCGCGGCCAACATGACCCAAGCGGGGATCCTGGTGGGCGTTAAGGCCTTGGGATTGCCGT
>JAAZLZ010000236.1 GCA_012799075.1 Bacillota bacterium | reverse complement strand
GATCTGGTTCCAGATCCCCCGCAGGGTCTCCATCAGCAGTTCATTTTCGGAGAGTTCGATCAAGATCTTGTGAAAAGCTTCATTGGTTCGAACATAACCCGAGAAGTCATCGGCTGCCAGACATGCATCCGCATCCTTTTGCGTTTGGATGAGTCTTTCGATGCCGGCCGGTGTGATCCGTTCACACGCCAGCTCAATTGCCAGCTGCTCCAAGGCGCCCCGCAAATAACAAAGCTCCACCGCTTCTTTCCGGGTGAAAACTCGAACGGTGGGCGTTCTGTAAAAAGCGCGGGTCACCAGCCCCTCCCGCTCTAACCGTACAAGGGCTTCCCGCACAGGGGTGACGCTCACTCCCAGCTGGAGACTGATTTCATCTTCCACCAGTTTTTGCCCCGGAACCAGCTGGTTGTTCAAAATTGCGTGCTCCAGGGCCTGGTACACCAAATCCGCTAGTTTCTGCGGTTCCTTGGGCAGATTGAGCTCCGTCGGAATTCCCCTCAACCCCTATCCGGTAAGATATATCCTATTTCATAATTCTGGATGAGTTGACTTTATCCTCCAACAACCCGGGTTATTCTTTCCAGCTTTGGATAATACCCAACCTGGTGCCAACTTTGTCGGGAATATCCAATAGTGAAGGACAATCCCGTTTTCTGAAGCTGACTGCCGTTTTACAGCTAAAATGACTATGGACTATTTCTGTGGATTGCTGGCAGGATTGGCCTTCCTTCTCAGGAGGAAAAACCATTGTGCCCGAGAACTCAATCTATGGCAACTGCACAAAAGTCTAAAAGGAGGTTGTCAGTGTTGACTCGAAAAACATCCCTCATGTTGACCGTTGTCCTTGTTTTTGCCCTTGTCGGTTCTGCATGGGGCAGCCCTGCCAAGACCATTAATACGGACGTGGTCGTCATCGGTGCAGGCGGAGCCGGCCTGGCGGCTGCCATCACTGCAGAGGACGCGGGCGCCGATGTGGTTGTCGTGGAAAAGATGATGATTGTCGGCGGCAATACCCTAAGGGCTACCGGCGGCTTGAATGCAGCGGGAACGGTTTATCAAGACAAGGCCGGCATCAGCGACAGCCCCCAGGTCCATTACGAAGATACCATGAAGGGCGGCAGGAACGCGAATGCGCCGGAGCTTGTCCGCACGATGGTGGAAAAGGCGGCCCAGTCGGTTGAATGGTTGAATGATATGGGCGCGAATCTGATCCAGGTTAATCTTTCCGGCGGCTCGACCAACGCCCGCTCCCATGCGCCGGAAGGCGGCGGACCCGTCGGCCCGGCAGTAGTGGAGACACTAAGGAAAGCGGCGGGGGAACGGGGAATCGAGATCCTCACCCAGACCAAGGCTGCAGAGATCTTGCTTGAAGACGGCCAGGTGGCCGGCATTCGTTGTGAAACCAAAGACGGGGATCTCATCGTGAAGGCTAAGGCGGTTGTCATCGCCACCGGAGGCTACGGCGCCAACCCGGACATGGTGGTCAAATACCGGCCGGACCTTAAGGGCTTTGCCACCACCAATCATCCCGGCGCCACCGGGGACGGCATTGACATGGCCGTTAGGATCGGCGCGGCGACATGCCAGATCGAAAGCATCCAGACCCATCCAACGGTGGTCCCGGAGAGGGGCATCATGATCACCGAAGCTGTGCGGGGCCAAGGCGCGATCCTCGTCAACCGGGAGGGCAGGCGATTCATCGATGAGCTGGAGACCAGGGATGTGGTCTCAGAGGCCACCCTGGCCCAAGAAGGAGGCTCCGCCTTCCTCATTTTCGATCAAGGGGTGCGGGAGAACCTGAAGGCCATCGAAGATTATGCCAACCAGGGACTTCTCACCGAGGCCGACTCCCTCCAGGAGCTGGGGGACATCCTTGGTCTCCCCGGGGCTGTCCTGGTCGAGACGGCAACTGCATACAACGGGTTCGTCGCGGACAAGGCCGACCCGGATTTCGGCCGCAAACACCTGGATCATGAGCTCACCAGGGCTCCCTACTATGCCGTTGAAGTCACCCCCGCGGTCCATCACACCATGGGAGGCCTGGCGATCAACACCAAGGCCGAAGTGCTAGGTGACGATGGAAAGGCCATCCCCG